>DASRBM010000025.1:0-5470 GCA_035653635.1 Acidimicrobiales bacterium
ACTCCTCCGCTGGACCACGCCGGTCATCTCGTTCCTCCGCACCGCCACCCGCCCCGTGGTCGTCCGAGGCCAGGATGTAGCCGAGGGCGACCACGTGATGCTTCTCTACGCCGCGGCCAACCGTGACACCGAGGTCTTCGGTCCCGACGCCGACCAGCTCCGGGTCGACCGACACCCCAATCCCCACGTGAGCTTCGGCTTCGGGCCCCACTTCTGCCTCGGCGCTGCCCTGGCCCGCCTCGAAGCCCGCACCGTGCTCGACGAGCTGCTCGACCGCTTCCCCGAGTGGGACGTCGACCTCAGCACCGCCAGCCTGTCGCCCACGTCCACGGTGCGGGGCTGGCAGACGCTTCCCGTCGTCGTGCCCTGACGCACATGGCCAGAACCTCCGGCGTCACCGACCCGCCGCGGACCCGGCGGACCTACGACAACACGCTGCGACAGGAGCGGGCGGCCGCCACCCGTCGTCGGATCGTGGAGGCCGGATCGGAGTTGTTGCACTCGTCGGACGTGCGGGACTGGGAAGCCCTCACCGTGCGGGCGGTGGCCGAGCGGGCCGGCGTCAACGAGCGCACCGTGTACCGCCACTTCGACAACGAGCGGGGCCTGCGCGACGCGGTGATGCACGAGCTCCAGAAGGAGGCCGGCGTCGATCTCGAAGGCATGCGGCTGGGCGACGTCGGGGCCCTGGCGACACGCATCTTCCGCCATGCCGCCTCCTTCCGCCTGGAGGCGCGCCCCGCCCTCGACCCGACCCTGCGCGACACTCGTCGGCGCCTCCACGATGCCCTCCTCGGGGCGGTCGCCGACGCCGCGCCCGGGTGGTCCGAGGAGCAGCGGACGTTGGCGGCGGCCGTCCTCGACGTGCTGTCGAGCGTCGGCGCCTACGAACGGCTGGTGCGCGACTGGGAGCTCGACGGGGCCGAAGCGGCCCGGGCCGTCGGGTGGGCCATCGCCCAGCTGGAGCTGGCCATCCGGCGCGGCGGTCCCCCGGCCCCACGGTGAGCCGGACCCCGACGCCGTGGTTATTGGACCGTTCGGTCCAATAGGATCCCGGGCGTGGACTTCTCCCTCGGCGAGGCCGAGCGCGACCTGGCCGGGCTGGCCCGGGACTTCGCCCAGAAGGAGATCGCCCGGCGGGCGCCCGCCGCCTGGGAGGAGGGCCGGTGCCCGACCGACCTGCTCCGCGAGATGGGTGCGCTCGGCCTGCTCGGCGTGCTCGTGCCCGAGAAGTGGGGCGGCATCGGCATGACGACCGTCGGCTTCGTCGCCGCCATGGAGCAGATCGGGTTGGCCGATCAGTCGGTGGCGGCCGCCTGGCAGGCCCATGTGACCATCGGGTCGCTGCCGCTGCTCCTCTTCGGCACCGACGAACAGCGCGAACGCTGGCTCCGGCCACTCGCCGAAGGGCGCGCGCTGGGCGCCTTCGGCCTCACCGAGCCCGACGCCGGTTCCGACGCCCGGGGCATCCGCACCCGAGCCGAGGCCCGCGACGGCGGCTGGGTCATCAACGGCCGCAAGACCTTCATCTCGAACGCGGGCACCGACATGTCCTTCGGGGTGACACTCCTCGCCCGCACCGGCGGCGACGGCGCCGCTACCACCTACGGCAGCTTCGTGGTGGAGAAGGACACCCCCGGCTTCACCATGGGCCCGAAGATGCGCGGCATCGGCTGGCGCGGACTCGACACCCGCGAGCTCTTCTTCGACGACGTGTGGGTGCCCGCCGACCATCTCGTCGGTGACCCGGGTCTCGGTCTCGGCCAATTCCTGCGCACGCTCGAAATTGGCCGCATCTCGATCGCGGCGCTGTCGCTGAGCCTCGCCCAGGCCGTGCTCGACCTCGCCCTCGCCCATGCCGGCACCCGGGAGCAGTTCGGCCAGCCGATCGCCACGTTCCAGGCCGTGCAGTTCAAGCTGGCCGACATCGCCACCGAGCTCGAGGCGGCCCGCTGGCTGACCTACCGCGCCGCCGCGCTGCGCGACGAGGGACGTCCCTTCCACAAGGAAGCAGCCATGGCCAAGTTGAAGGCCAGCCGGATGGCCACATGGGCCGCCTCGGAGGCGGTGCAGATCCACGGCGGGCTCGGGTACATGCTCGACTCCGCGGTGGCCCGCTTCTACTGCGACGCCAAAGTGCTCGAGATCGGCGAGGGCACCAACGAGATCCAGCATCTGGTCATCGCCAGAGCGCTGGGCTGCTGACGGCGCCGGCCGGCGCAGAGGCACACGAAAGGGTGGTCCCGATGGGCGGCACGCGGCGGCGGACGAAGGCGAAGGTCCTCACGATCACGGCCGGGCTCGTGGCCGCTGCCGCACTGTCGACGGGGCCCACCGGCGCGCCCGCCGGAGCGGTACCGGCGTCGCCGGCGCACTGGGTCGCGAGCTGGACCGCCAGTCCCACCGACTCCTTCGTGCCCACCGACGCCGCCGGACTGCCCGTTCCCCAGGTGCTCGCCCACGAGAGCCTGCGCATGATCGTCACCCCGCACCTCGGAGGGACGACGCTGCGCGTCCACCTGTCGAACCGCTTCGGCCGCCGACCCGCCGTGTTCGGGCACGTGACCGTCGGACTGGCCGACAGCCACGCCGTGTCGTCGGTCACGACGGTCACCTTCGGAGGCAGCACCCGGGTCATCGTCGCGGTGGGCGCGGACGCCGTGAGCGATCCGGTGGCACTGCCGTTCTCCGCCTTCGATCCGCTCGCCGTGTCGATCTACGTGCCCGGTGTGCAGATCCTTCCGACGAAGCACTGGAACGCGAATGCCACCTCGAGGTGGGCGCCACCCGGCAGCGGCGATCTCACGGCGGTGACGAGCGACAACCGCTTCTCCCTGCGGACCGAGGCGTGGCTGTACGTGGACGGCGTGGACGTGCTGGCGCCTTCCCCCACCGCCTCGATCGTGGCCTTCGGCGACTCGATCACCGACGGGTACGTGGCCGCCACCCCGCTCAGCCAACCGGTGAGCCTCGCCATCGCCGACAAGAACGGCCGCTACCCCGACGACCTGCAGAGGCGGTTGGCGGCGGCGGACGTCCCCCTGTCGGTCGTGAACGCGGGCATCGGCAGCAACCGGCTGGTCACCGACGGCGAACCGCTCATGATGGGCCTGAGCGGGCTGCAACGGTTCGAGCAGGACGCGCTCGACGTGGCCGGCGTGAAGGGCGTGCTGCTGGTGGAGGGCATCAACGATCTCGGGCTGCCGCCCGCCACGACGACGGCCGCCGATCTCATCGCCGGGTACGAGCAGGCCATCACCATGGCCCACGCGAAGGGGCTGAAGATCTGGCTCGGCACGCTCTCGCCGGCGTCGAACGCGGTGTTCGACGGCACGATCACGGCGCCGAAGAGCGAGATCTCCCGGCAGCAGGTGAACGCCTGGATCCGCAGCCAGGCCCTGGCCGACGGCGTGGTCGACTTCGACGCCGTGCTGCGTGACCCGCACGACCCGCACGTCCTCGACCCCCGCTACGCCGGCCCGGACCACCTGCACCCGAACCTCGCCGGCTACCAGGCCATGGCAGACGCGGTGCCCCTCGCCATGCTCGAGTCCGCCCTCTGAGGGCGGCCGCGTCTCAGACGGCCGACAAGCGGCGGACGGCGGCGGCGATGTCGTCGCAGGCGGGGAGCCACGCCCGTTCGAGCTCGGGCGCGTAGGGCGGCGGGGTCGCGGCGGCCCCGAGGCGCTCGATCGGTGCGTCGAGGTCCCAGAACGCCTCGCGGGCCACGGTGGCCGCGATCTCGGCGCCGATGCCGAAGGGCACGACCGCCTCGTGGGCCACGAGCAGACGGCCGGTGCGCGCCACCGAGGCGAGGACGGGGTCCATGTCGAGCGGGGCGACGGTCCGCAGGTCGATCACCTCTACCGATATGCCTTCGCCGGCCAGCTCTTCGGCGGCCGCCAGGGCCTCGTGGACCATGCGCGACACCGACACGACGGTGACGTCGGAGCCGGGCCGGACGACGGCAGACGCCCCGATGGGGACGAGGTGGTCGGCCGGCGGCTGCGGTCCCTTCATGCCGTAGAGCAGCCGGTTCTCGATGAACACGACCGGGTTCGGGTCCTCGATCGCGGCGCGCAGCAGCCCGTAGGTGTCCGCCGGCGTGGAGGGCATGACCACGGTCAGCCCCGGGATGTGGGCCAGGAGCGCCTCGAGGCTCTGGGAGTGCTGGCTCCCCGACGAGCGGCCGGCGCCGAACTGGGTGCGCACGGTGAGCGCCATGCGCGCCGCGCCACCGGTCATGAACGGCAGCTTCGCCGCCTGGTTGAGCAGCTGGTCGAAGCAGACCCCGAGGAAGTCGAGGTACATGAGCTCGACCACCGGGCGCATCCCGGCCATGGCCGCGCCCACCGCCAGCCCGACCACCGCCGTCTCGGAGATCGGGGTGTCGCGGACCCGGTCGCCGAAGCGGTCGCGCAGGCCCCGGGTGAGGCCGAAGACGTTGCCGCCTTCTCCGACGTCGACGCCGGCCACGAAGACGGCCTCGTCGGCCTGGAGCTCCGACTCGAGGGCCAGACGCACCGCGTCCATGGTCCGGAACACGGGAGCATCCGGCGCAGGAGGAGGCGGCTCGGCGACGGCCGGGCGGGCGCGCAGCACGTGGGCCAGGAGCTCGTCCGGCCGGGGAGGCGGTTGCCGGCGCGCCTCGGCCACGGCGTCGTCGAGCTCGCGGGCGACGGCCGTCTGGAGCTCCTTCACCGCGTCTTCGCCGATGCCGGCATCGCGCAGGACGCCCTCGTGACGCACGATCGGGTCGCGCTCCTCCCACGAACGGACCTCCTCGGGACTGCGGTAACGCTGCGGGTCGCCCTCGTAGTGGCCGTGCCAGCGGTAGGTGCGTGCTTCGACGAGCACCGGACCGCTCCCCCGGCGCACCGATCCCACCACCTCGGCCATGGCCGTGGCCGTTCCCACCACGTCGTTGCCGTCGACGGCGACGTAGCCGATCCCGTAACCGGTGGCGCGTTGCTCGAGGGTCGCCACATGCTGCGTGGAGGTCGGCGAGAACTCGGCGTAGCCGTTGTTCTCGCAGAAGAAGACGATCGGAAGGTTCCATACCGCGGCCAGGTTCACCGCTTCGTGGAAGGCGCCCTGCGCCGGTGCACCGTCACCGAAGAAGGCGACGACCACCGTGCCGACGCCGCGCAGCTGGGCGGCCGTGGCGGCGCCGGCGGCGATGGGGAGACCGGCGGCCACGATGCCGTTCGCGCCGAACACGCCGCGGGTGGGGTCGGCCACGTGCATCGACCCTCCCCGGCCGCGGTTGCTCCCGGCCTCGCGGGCGAGTAGCTCGGCGAACATGGGGCCCGGATCCATGCCCTTGGCCAGACAGTGCCCGTGGCCGCGGTGGGTGGAGGTGACGACGTCGGCGGGTCCGAGGGGCCAGCAGGCACCGACCGCGGCCGCCTCCTGGCCGATCGAGAGGTGCACGAAGCCGGGGACCTCGCCGTCGCGGTAGAGGGCGGCC
>DASRBM010000026.1:0-5331 GCA_035653635.1 Acidimicrobiales bacterium
CCCCCGGCCTGCGACGCGCATCATGGTCAATCTCGGCAACCCCGATCTCGCCTTCACCACGTCGATGCTCCCCAACGACGGCGTGGGCCTCGCCCGCATGGAATTCATCGTGAGCGAGTCGATCCGGGCGCATCCCATCGCCCTGCTCCATCCCGACCGGATCACCGACACGGCCGCCCGCCACGAGATCGAGCGTCTGCTCACCGGATACCGCGACGGCGCCCACTACTTCGTCGAGAAGCTGTCGGAGGGCATCGGCACCATCGCGGCCGCCTTCTGGCCCCGCCCGGTCGTCGTGCGCATGTCGGACTTCAAGACGAACGAGTACGCGAGCCTCCTCGGGGGCGCCGACTTCGAGCCGGTGGAGGCCAACCCCATGATCGGCTTCCGCGGCGCCTCGCGCTACGCGCACCCGGCCTACTCGGAGGGCTTCGCCCTCGAGTGCGCGGCCATGCGGCGGGTGCGCGAGGACATGGGCCTCACCAACGTGGTTCTGATGCTCCCGTTCGTCCGGCGGGTCGGCGAGGCCGCGCTCGTCCTCGGCCGCATGGCCGAGCTCGGGCTGCGACGCGGGGAGAACGGCCTGCAGGTGTACGCCATGTGCGAGATCCCCAACAACGTGGTCCTCATCGACCGCTTCGCCGAGCTCTTCGACGGTTTCTCGATCGGGTCCAACGACCTCACCCAGCTCACCCTCGGCGTCGACCGCGACAGCGAGCTCGTGGCCTTCGACTACGACGAACGCGACGACGGGGTGAAGGAGATGCTCAAGCTTGCCGTGCAAGGCTGCAAGCGCAACGGCATCCACTCCGGCATCTGTGGCCAGGCCCCGTCGGACTACCCGGACATGGCCCGGTATCTGGTGGAGCTCGGCATCGACTCCATGAGCCTCAACCCCGACACCCTGGTGAAGACGACCATGGCCGTCCTCGACATCGAGCACGAGCTTGGCCGGGAACCGCGCCCGGCCGGAGAGGAGGCCTCGTGAGACTCGAACTGACCGACGAGCAGGGACGGGAACTGCAGGACCTGCTCGTGAGCACCCTCGGCGATATGAGCCACGAGATCGCCGCGACCGACGACGCCGCCTTCCGGGCCCGGCTCGTGCACCGGCGTCAGCTCATGGCCGACGTGGCCGCGCTGCTTCAGTCCGCCACGACCACGGTGGTGGAGCTCGACGGTCCGAGCGAGCTCGTGCGTGAGCTCGCCCATCCCGGGGACTGACGGCGCCGCCGCGCCGGCGCACCACTGAACCGCTCCGTCTGATCTCCTCGGCGCCGTGCCTGCGAGGGACGGCCTTTGCCCAACGTCGGGCCAACGTCGGCCGGCGGTGACCGCTCGTGCTCAACATCCCAGGTCGGGGCACCGATGCTGCCCAACATGGCGGAGAGGGCGGCTCCGGGCGGATACGACGCGACCACGCACGAGCCTGCGGGCGGCGGCGTGCTCTCGCCGAGCGAACGGGCGCGCTACTCGGCGCTGCTCTGGGGCATCGCGTGCCTGATCGGCATCCTCGCCATCGTCCTTCCGCACGGTCCCACCGTCCAGAGCGGCGCCTGCCTCGTGGTGGCCGGTGGGGCCGCGGTGGCCGCCATCCTGGAGCTCCGCGTCCGGGACGCCCGACCCATGTGGGTCAACTACCTGCTGGCCAGCCTTTCGCTCGTGGCGGTGAACGGCGCACTGGTCTTCTGCCACAAGTCACCCGTCGTGTTCGCCGCCGGCGACCTGTTCGTCCTGACGACCATCTTCACCGCGTTCTTCTATCCGCGTCGGGCGTTCCTGGTGTACCTGATCGCCCAGGCGGGGTCGTCGGCCGTCGTCTTCCTCCATTCGGGCGTGGCCGGCGCTCCGGCGGGGTGGGCGCTCGTCATCGGCATCACCACCACCGTCGGCATGGTGGTGTACGTCCTGCAAGGCGCACTCCGGCGTGCGGCGATCACCGACGCCCTCACCGGTCTGGTGAACCGCCGGGCCCTGGCCCCGATGGTGGGGCACGAGATCGCCCGCTGCGAGCGGCTCGGGCATCCGCTGTGCCTCGCCGTGCTCGACCTCGACCACTTCAAGGACGTCAACGACCGGCTCGGTCACCAGGGCGGCGACGAGTTGCTCGTCGAGGTGAGCACCATGTGGCGGGCGGCACTGCGTGCCGGGGACGTGCTCGTACGCTCGGGCGGCGACGAGTTCGTGCTGATCCTGCCGTCGACGGAGGTCACCCAGGCGGTCGCCGTCCTCGACCGCCTGCAGCGGGGCACGCCGCAGTCCTTCTCCTGCGGGCTCGCCACCGCGGTGCCGGGGACGACCACCGAGGACCTGCTGCGCCAGGCCGACCATGCCTGCTACCAGGCGAAGACGAAGGCCCGTGGGTCGCTCGTGCTCTCCGACGCCGCTGCCCTGCTGCACGCCGAGGGCACTCCAGGTGACGACCACGACGACCGCTTGCCGCCCGGAGGCTCGTGGCGGGCGCGCCCGGCGGCGGCGCGTCTGCTCCGCCTGCTCGCGCTGACGGTCCCCTTCGCCACCTCGCTCGCCGCCGTCCTCGGCTCGAACGCCGTGCTGTGGCGCCCACACGGGTGGGGGGCGTTCCTGTTGCTGGGCCTCGTCGACCTGGCCATCGGTGTGGCCGTGGCCAAGTCGGTCAACCACCTCGCCCGTCGGCTGCTGCCACTCGCCACGCTGTTCTCACTGTCCCTGGTGTTTCCCGACCAGGCGCCGTCGCGCTTCGGCACCGCGCTCAAGGCGAACTCGACGGCCAGACTCCGCGCCCACATCCGTGCCGGTTTCGACGACGCCGATGTCGCGGCGGGAGCCGAGAACCTGCTCGTGCTCCTTGCCGCCCTGAGCCGTCACGACTCGATGACCCGCGGGCACTGCGAGCGGGTACGGGCGTTCGTCGACCTGCTCGCTGCCGAGCTTCGCCTCGGCCCTGCCGACCGCGAGCGCCTGCGGTGGGCGGCCCTGTTCCACGACATCGGCAAGCTGAAGGTCCCCGGCCCACTGCTGCGCAAACCGGCCAAGCCAACGCGCGAGGAGTGGGAGACGCTGCGTCGTCACCCCGTCGAAGGGGCCCGGCTCATCGCTCCCATGGCCCGGTGGCTGGGCCAGTGGGCCAACGCCGTGGCCGAGCACCACGAGCGATTCGACGGCACCGGGTATCCGAACGGACTCGCCGGTGCCGACATCTCGCTCGGCGGTCGCATTCTCGCCGTGGCCGACGCCTACGAGGTGATGATCTCGTCGCGCCCTTACAGCCGACCGGTGAAACCCGAGGCTGCGCGCCGCGAACTCGTCGCCTGCGCCGGCGCCCAGTTCGACCCTGCCGTGGTGCGGGCGTTCCTGTCGATTTCGGTGGGCACCCTCCGACGGGCCATCGGTCCGCTCGGCTTTCTGGCCGAGCTGCCCCTCGTCGGAGCGCTCCCTCGCGCCGAGGCGCTGGCGGTCGTCGGCGGTCGTCATGCGGCGAACCTCGTCGGGGTTGTCACCGGCACCGGCGCCATGGTGGCGGCCGGAAGTCTGGGCGTGGTGCACGCGTCGGCCCCGGTGTCCTCGACGCCACCGCCCCACACCGTTCCCCTGGTCGTGTCGCACCGGCCCGAGCCCGCCCCGGCGGCGACCTCGGCCACCGAGAGCCCGGCGTCACCTGGAGGCGCCCCCGAGGCTCCGGGCGTCGCGCCGGACGGAGCGTCTTCCGCGTCCGGCGCTCCGGCCCCATCCGGTGGCGGCGAGCCGCCGACCACCACGTCGACGACGGCGCCCGGGCTCGACGTGCCGCTCGTCACCGGACCGGTGCTCACCTCGGGCACCGGCCTGCCGAAGCTCCCCGGGAGCTGACCCGGCTGCGTGCCGCCGGGCCGTCGCCGGGCTGTCGCCGGTCGCGTCGCCTCAGTCGCCGCGTACGAAGACGTCGTGCCCGATGCGCGTCGCCATCCAGGCGTCGTGCTCCTCGGCCTCGGCCGTCATCACCCAGGTCGCCTCGATCCGGTCGAGCGCCGTGTCGTAGCGCCCCGACCAGCAGGTCACCGAATGCGCCTCGGGCCACAGCACGAGGAAGCCCACCGCGGTGGTAGTCCCCCAGGGCGCCATGTCCGCCCGGCCGGCGACAGGCTGCGCGTCTCCCGACGGGTCGCCGGTCGCACTCTGGAACGTCCCCGCCAACGCGCCGCCCGCGCCCACGTGCAGGTGCAGCTCCGAGCCGTGCTGGTTGTGCCAGATCCCGCCCAGTCTCCGAGGGTGCTCACCGGACGCCGCTGACGCCGGCACGTCAGAAAGTGCGTTGCTCATGGACCACCTCCACTTCGTCCCTCGCAACCGGGTCCCTCACTCGCTGGCGAGTCGTCACTGCTCGCGCTCGGCCACCGCCGGGAAGTGCTCGATGACCACGTCGCCACCGGGGAAGAAGAGGCCCTCGTGGCCGTCGTCCTCCCATCGCACGAGATACGGGGGACCACCGGCTGCGTCCTCCACACCGAGGATCTCAGCGCCCCGGTCGTGCTCCCCGACCCGGTGACCCTTCACGACCAGGCGGTCTCCGACAGCAGCACGCATGCTCCGACCTCCTCGAACTGCGCGTCACCGGCAGCCACCGGCGGCGGTCCGCTCTCGGATCCAGGCTCAGCCGGGGGTCGTGGGCTGCAAAGAGGCGAACGTCACAACGCCACCGTTCGCCCGGCGCCGAAGTGACCACCGACCCTGGGGTTCGGGAGGGCACCGTCGGTACGTTGCCCCCATGGGACGCGGCGACGTCCTCGTCATCGACGATCGCGGGTTCGACGCTCTCCTCGGCGCCCTCGCCGCCCGCGGTTTCACGCTCAGAGGTCCGGTGGTGCGCGACGGCGCCATCGTGCCCGGACCCGTCGCCAACGTCGACGATCTGCCCCGGGGCTGGCGCGATGAACAGGCGCCGGGCGATTACCGGCTGTCCCACGGCGACGACCCCCGGTACTTCACCTGGGCGGTAGGCCCCGGTTCGTGGAAGGCCGAGGTCTTCCCGCCGACGCAGGAGCTGTGGCGGGCCCGGGTCGAGAACGGAGAGCGGGTCGTGCTGCGCGAGCCGCAGGTCCGGCCGGCGCCGGTGGCGGTGGTCGGCGCCCGGCCGTGCGAGCTCGTCGGCCTGCAGGTCCTCGACCGGGTCCTCGCCGGCGGATCCGACCCCGATCCGCGCTACTCGGAGGGTCGCCGCTCCATGTTCGTCGTCGCCGTCGAGTGCGGCGCTCCCGCCGCAACCTGCTTCTGCACCTCGATGGGCACGGGCCCGGCCGCCGGGGAAGGCGTCGACGGGGCCGGCTTCGACCTCGCCCTCACCGAGCTCCTCGACGAAGGCGGGCACCGCTTCCT
>DASRBM010000027.1:0-5078 GCA_035653635.1 Acidimicrobiales bacterium
CGGATCGTCGTCGAGTCCTTCGGCTCCGACTGACAACGGGAGCGCTGCTGCTGTACCGACATCAGGAACAAGCTGTCCGTGGCTCGAATCCTTCCCCGATGCCACCCCCGGCAGCGTCGTGATGCCTCCGCCCGTGCTCGACAGCTCCTCTGCGACGTTGTTCTTCTCGAGCAGCACCGTCCCCCTCAACACCACCGGCACGAACTTCTTCGTCGCCACGCAGGGCTCCGCATCGACCAACGGGGTGACCTCCATGATGAGTGCGTCGTTCGGGGCGTGCCTCCCAGGAACGTCAGCGCCGGCACTGGTGGTCAACCTCTCGGAACCCGGCGGTACCGAGTGGCAGCTTCGCGGTGCTCTGGTCACAGCCGGTACGACCGACGGCACGACCGACGTCCTCTACCGCGGCGTCGGCATCCCGGTGGGGGACCTGGGTAACGTGCCCGACCCGGTTGCCTTCGTGGCCCGCGTCGAGGTGGAGGAGCCAGCCAACATCTCCTCGCTGCAGGTGGCCATCTACGGCCAAACGCCCGGACTCGTGCCGAACGCTTCGCCTGCGCCCGGCTCCGGTTCCACCGCCGTGAGCTCGAACGCGGTGCGCAACCCGCAACCGTCCCCCTCATCTACCTTCACCGGCTGACCAGTCCACATAGGCGGCTGGCCACCCCAACCCTGGCGCGTGACCCGGCCTCCCCAACGGGGGCGCTAGACACTCGAACGTGGCCCGCGTCCTCTACCTCGTCCACGGACTCCCGCCGGAGGAGTACACCGGCACACCGCTCGTCGCGCTCGGGTACGCCACCGGCATGGCGCGTCGAGGCTGGGACGTCGGTGTCGTCTATCCCTCGTCACGCTTCGAGCGCGCGACCGAGGAAGGGATCGAGTCGGAACCCGGGATTCACCGCTTTCCGGTACGGCCCGCAGAACGCAACGGGCTTCTCTGGTCGATCGAACAGGCGGTCCGGGAACCGTCGCTCCCGACACAGGAATCGGCTGATTTCGACGCCATCGTCGACCAGTTCCGGCCCGACGTCGTGCACGTGGTCGACAACGTGTCCCTGCCACTCGGATGGCCGGAACGCGCCGTCGCACGAGGGCTGCCCGTAGTACGCACCGTCAGTGCAGCCGAGGACCTGTGCGGACTCATCGCGCCGGTGTCCCCCTGTTCGCAGGCGGTCGGCTACTGCGAGGCTCCCATCACCCCCGAGCACTGTGCGCGCTGCGTCGCGAGCGTCTTCGCCGACCGCTGGGGACACACCGGACATGGCGAGCCGGACACTGCGCCGGGGATTTCCGGCCCTCTTTCCGAGGCATTGCTCGCCGGCCGGAGCGCACGTCTTCGCAAGGCACTCGAGGCCAAACGCGAGCGTGCGGAGCACCAGTTCCGTCACGTGTTCTCCGTCGCGCTCTTTGCCACGCCGGCGTGGCACCGCTTCTTCGAAGCGACGTTGCCCCTCGATCCCGGCCGCGCCCGCGTCCTCCCCATGGGCATCGACGTGAGCCGGTGGCCGACAGAACGCAGGCGCCGAAGTCGCCCGGACGGATCGCCGGTCGTACTGGTCTGGGCCACCACACTCGACCACGTACGCGGCGTAGCCGACGTGGTGCAGGCGTTCTCGACGCCGGCGCTCACCACCCGACGCGACTACCGCCTGCGCATTCTCGGAGGGGGTGACGCGGCGTTGGTCGAGCCGCTGCTCCGGAGTAACCCGAACGTCGAGCTCGTCGGTCGCTATGACGCGGAAGACCTCCCCGCGCACCTCTTGCAGGCCGATGCCGGGTTGTCGACATCTCTGTTCGAGACGTTCCACCGGGTGACGCGCGAGTACTTCCTCGCCGGTCTACCCGTCATCGCCAACCCCACCTTCGGCACCGCCGACATCCTTCGCCATGAGGAGAACGCGCTCCTCTACCGCCACGACCAACCGGGATCGCTCCAAGCAGCCGTCGTGCGACTCCTCGACGACCCCGCTCTCGAGGTCGGGTTGGCCGAGGGTGCCAGCGAGACACCGGTCCGCTCCGTGGATGACGAGCTCGACGAGCTCGCCACCATCTACGAAGAGGTCCTCCGCCGCCGCTGACGCCCCGCCGGAACGAGCACCAGGCCGATCGCTACCGCGACGGTCACGAGCGAGACGGTCTCCCCGAGCTCGAGCGAGCCCGAGTGATAGGTGAGCACCACGTGGCTGGTGCCCGCCGGCACCCGCACGGCCATGAAGGCCACGTCCGCCCGGCGGATCACGGCAGGCTTGCCGTCGACCGTCGCCGACCAGTCCGGCGCCCAGCTCTGGCGCACGAGGAGCCACGCCCGGCCCGTGCTCCTGGCGATCACCTCCAAGCCTCCGTTCCCCGTCCATGACGTCGCGGCCGCGCCCGTCACCGCCTCGCCCTGCACGGGGCCGACGGCGGAACGGGAGCCCGGCGCGTAATCCGCCCGGTCGAGGACGACCGTGGTCGTCGGGTCGAAGGTGCAACGGGTTACCGTGGCGAGGGCGGTGGCGTCGCCGTCCACCTGCCGGGATTGGCCGACGACTGACGCGAGCGTCCCGTTCGGCACCGGGTAGTACGCAACCCCCGATGTCAGGCTCCCCCCAGGACGAAGCGGTGCGCTGGCCGCATCCTCGAAGGCACCACCGCCACCGATCACCTCGCCGATCCCGAACAGCTGCAGCCCGCCGAGGCAGGCCGGCATCCTCCCCGGTCCGGTGTTGTTGGGCGTGCCGAACACCCGGCGGTAGAGGTCGGTCTGCCACGCGAAGTCGAGCGGGTCGAACGAGCCGACGTCATGCAGGCCGTACCAGAGGTTCATGTCGGGCCAGGGGAAGGAGTCCGCCACGAAGAGGGCCTCCTTCGTCCCTAACACACGTTGCACCCGCTGTACGCCGTCGGTTGCCGGATAGGCCAGTGATGTCGGTACCGACGTGTTGTACGACCGCATGACGAGGCCGTTCGAGGCGAACGCGCACACGGCGGCGACGACCGAACCGGCGATGCGCAGCTTGGTGCTGCCGGCGAGGCCAACGAATGCGACCGCACCGACGAGCCCGACAGCCAGGAGGAGGGCTTCGAGCATGTGGGTGGCGACAAGGTGTCCTGCGGCCCCCCCTCGGCCCGAGCTCAGGTGGGCCCTCGCCAGGCTGTGGCGCAGGGTCAGGGCGAAGAGGGTGAGGAGGCCGCCCGTCACGACGCTGACCGACAGCCTCGCCCCGAGGTCGCGCCAGCGGCCGTCGCGTCCGGCGTCGAGGAGGGCCTGGACCCCGAGGGCGGCCAGCGTGGCCACGCCGATGAGGGCGATGTCCTGACTCCGGTTGAGGACGGCGGTGCCCACCCCGGGGAGGTGCCACCACAACGTCCCCACCCAGCGCACATAGAGAAGCAGTGCATCGACCACCACACAGGTGAGACCGAACCAGCCGAGGAGGCGCACCCGTGGGGCGCCTCTGCGTCGCCGCAGCATGAGCACACCGAGCGGCATGAGGACGAGCGCCCCCAGCCCGACGGCGGTGCCGTTCACCTCGGCGTAGTTCGACAGCTCGTGCGTGACGTACAGCGCCCGGTCGTAATAGTCGTACTGGGGTCCGCCGAAGAGATCGGGGAAGGCCGCCATCGGGATCGTGTCCGCCGGGAATCCCGGTACCACGTTGTCCGCTGACGACCGGGCGTGGAGCGCTCGATACGACTGGCTCTGGTACTGGGCCAGGGGAGCGAGCTGCACGGCGCCGATCCCGGCACCGAGCAGCGCGACACCGGCGAAACGCAACAGCCAGCCGGCGGCGTGCCGCCATGGCCG
Organism: Acidimicrobiales bacterium; assembly: GCA_035653635.1. Classification (GTDB taxonomy): domain Bacteria; phylum Actinomycetota; class Acidimicrobiia; order Acidimicrobiales; family UBA8190; genus DASRBM01. Next base: position 3,791 of record DASRBM010000027.1, read on the forward strand.
GATGGCGCTGCACGTCGCCCCGATCCCGTAACCGGCGATGCACAGTCCGTCGAAGAGGAACGTCTCGGGATGGCCGGAGAGCGCCATGGCGCCGACGACCGCGGCCAGAGCGACGAGTGTCAGCCGGCGGGCGGCGCTCCGGGCGGCGCTGTCGAGGGCGCGGCGCACGAGCCACAGGGCAACCGGCAGCAGGGCCGACACCCCGATGATGGTCTGGTAGTCGAGCCAGACCAGGTGGTAGCCGCCGTAGGCGAACAGCGCCCCCCCGACGAGGGCGGAGACCTCCCGCAGTCCGTGGCGGCGAAGGAAGAGATAGGTGAAGAACCCGGCCAGCCAGAGCTTCGCCAGCGCCGCGGCCAGGAGCGCCAGGCGCATGCCGAGCAGGTAGTAGAGCCCGGTGTAGGGCGAGAACACGGCGCTCTGGCCGTTGGCGGCGAAGGGCTGGCCGTTCCCGTTGTACGGGTTCCAGGCCGGTATGTGCCCGCTGCGGACCTGGGCCACGTCGAAGTGGAGGAAGGGGACGAGGCCCTCGTAGACGTCCCCCGTCAACGTGTTGTGCGGGGTCTTCGGACCGCTCGCCACCTTGGTCAGGGCGAAGGACTGACCGATGTCCGAGGGGAGGAACCACTGGCCGTGCACCAACGGCGTCCACAGCTCCACCACGGCGAAGGCCAGGAATAAGACGGCGGCGAAGGCGCGCCTCCGACTGGGTGCAGGTTGGCGTCGCCGGTGGCCGGCGCGTCGGGGCGGCACGCCGAACACGGACCTCGCGGCGTTACGCCGGCGAGCGTCCGACTCGGACGGCGAGCAGGCGGCTGAGCGTGTTCAACCTCGTGGCGCGATCCGGGCCGCTCGGCGTGAGGGCGAGCGCCTCCTCTGCCGCGGCGATGGCACGCTCGAGGTCCGACGCGTCCCCGGTGTGGTCGTACCAGAGCAACAGGCGGACGCTCAGGTTGGCCAGTGCCGTGGCCCGGTCCGGCCCTTCGCCGAGAGAGGCGAGCGCACGCTCCCCGAGCGCGATCGCCTTGCGCAGGTCCGAGGGGTCGCTGGTCCGGCGGTACCGGGTGTGGAGCCGAGACGCGAGCAGGGTGAGGTACGGCGCCCGGGCCGGTCCGTCGGGGACGAGGGTCGCCGCCTCCTCCCCGAGGGCGATCGACCGGTCGAGGTCGGCCGGATCGCCCGAGCGCTCGAAGCGGGCCTGCAGGCGGACGCCGAGGTTGTGGACGTACACGGCCCGGTCCGGCCCGCTCGGCGTGAGCTTGAGGGCCTCTTCGCCCATGGCGACAGC
>DASRBM010000028.1:0-2098 GCA_035653635.1 Acidimicrobiales bacterium
AGGCACGACATGGGGCCGCCCTCTGATTCGCCGAGCAGGACGAACCGGTCGATGCCCACCGCCTCGGTGACGATGCGCACGTCGTCCATGCGCTGCTCGAGGGTCGGGATGCCGGCGACCGCATCGGACATGCCGGTCCCCCGCTTGTCGAACTGCACCACCCTGGCGAAGGTGCCGAGCTCCTCGAGGAAGTGCGCCATCGGCGGGTCGTCCCAGAAGAGCTCGCAGTGGGAGAAGAGGCCCCACACGAGCACGATGTCGAGCGGACCTTCGCCCCACACCTGATAGGCGAGGTTCAGGTCGCCGTCGCGGGCGTACTGGATCTTCGGGGTCGCCACCGCCGTCAGGCTAGGCCGTCGGCCGGGCCCGGGACCGGCGGATTTCGGACATCTGGACGCGACGGAAGTGTCCGACGGGTGCCGCGAGGCCGGCGGCTACGAAGCCGGTGCCCCGTCGAGTCCCATCATCGCCCGGAACTCGTCGGTGGTGTTCACGTGCGGGAAGGGATCCGACGGCTCCGCCACACCGAGCGCGCCGCAGATGGGACCCCACCCGTCGCCGGGCTGCCACTCGACCAACCGGGTGGCCGGCACCGCGCGGCGCACCAGCTCGTTGTGCCGGTCGTAGGCGGCGACCACCTCGTCGTGGTCCTGCCATTGCGGCGTGAAGCGGTTGGCGAGCATGGACGTCACCATGTCCTTCCACGGCGAGGGCTCGGCGCGGTCCATGCCCTGCATGATCGTGTTGCTGTAGCTCTTCCACCACGCCTCTGCGTCGCTGCGGGTCGAGAGCAGCACCACCGCGTCGGGGTACTGCGTCATGATCTCCTCGTAGAACGACGCAGAGGGCCAGTCGACGGTCGCCGCATAGTCCTGGAACACGAAGTCCCAGTCGGCCGGCTCCCCGTTCGCCGCCGCCTGCCACTGGGCGACGTGCTCGGGATGGTTGAACACCTCGACCATGTGGTAGCAGGGCGCGCCGAGCAGCTGCTCGAGCGCGATCTTGAGCGAGTGCGTGCCCGTCCGGCCCAGGCCGGCTCCTACGAGGCGCAGCTTCATGGTCAGCCCTTCCTGAGGAGGTTCGGGCTCCCGGGCGTGTTCGGGATGGCGACGGTCTTCGTCTCGAGGTACTCCTCGAATCCCTCCTGGCCGTGCTCCCGGCCGAGGCCGCTCTGGCGGTACCCGCCGAAGGGCACGTCCGGGGCGAGATACACACCGCCGTTGACACCGACCGTCCCGGTCCGCAGGCGCCGGGCCACGGCGATGGCCCGCTCCTCGTCGGCGCTCACCACGCCGCCCGACAGCCCGTAGATCGAGTCGTTGGCGATGCGTACCGCATCGTCCTCGTCCTCGTAGGGGATGGCCACGAGCACCGGGCCGAAGATCTCCTCCTGGGCGATGGTGGCCTTCGGGTCCACGTCGGCGAAGAGCGTCGGCTCGATGAAGTACCCCGGACGGTCCGGCGCGTTGCCGCCGCGCACGAGCCGGGCCTCCTGCTTGCCTTTTTCGATGTAGCCCATGACCCGCTCGTGCTGCTTGGCCGATACCACCGGCCCCATGAGGTTCGACGCGTCCCAGGGGTCGCCGAAGCCCATGGCCGCCTGGGTGGCAGCCGCGATCTCCACGCCCTCCTCGTAACGCGAGCGGGGTAGCAGGAGCCGGGTGGTGATGGCGCAACCCTGGCCGGCGTGCACGCACACCGCCATCGCTCCGCCCGCACACGCCGAGGCCATGTCGGCGTCGTCGAGGATGATGTTGGCCGACTTGCCGCCGAGCTCGAGGAACATCTTCTTCACCGTGTCCGCGCCCTTGGCCATGATGCGCCGGCCGGTGGCGGTCGACCCGGTGAAGGTGATCATGTCGACCCGGGGATCGGTGGTGAGGACCTCCCCCACCATGTGGTCGGAGGAGGCGACGACGTTGACGACGCCCTCGGGGATGTCGGTCTCCTCGTTGACGATGCGGCCGAGGAGGGTGGCCGACCACGGCGTGTCGGGCGCCGGCTTGAGCACGATCGTGTTGCCCGCCGCCAGCGCCGGATTGAGCTTGGCCATGTTCAGGAAGAACGGGAAGTTCCACGGCGTGATGGCGCCGACCAC
>DASRBM010000029.1:0-9325 GCA_035653635.1 Acidimicrobiales bacterium
TTCCCCCAGGCGCCGCCGCTCTCCGAGACCGAATTCTCCGCGGTGTGGGACGGCCACCCGGCCGCGGTGGTGGCCCGCCACGAGGGCCGCGTCGCCGGGGCGTACGCGCTGAAGGCGAACTTCCCCGGCCGCGCCGCCCACATCGCCAACGCCGGCTACGTGGTCGCCCCCGAGTTCCGCCGGCGGGGCCTGGGCCGGGTGCTCGTGGAGGACTCGCTGCGCCGCGCCGCCGATCTGGGCTTCGACGCCATGCAGTTCAACCTCGTCTTCGCCTCGAACCCCGCCCGCCGCCTGTACGAGTCGCTCGGGTTCACCGTGACCGGCACCGTGCCCGAGGCGGTCGAGGGGGAGGACGCCTTCGTCTACTGGCGCCGGGTGCCCTGAGCCCGGCCCTCAGCAGCGGGCCGTCGCCCCCGGAAGGAAGCATCGGTCGGTAGCATCGAGGACGAAGGGGGGACATGGACTCGCTCGACCACGTGATCGCCCGACTGGCGGAGGCCGCCGATCTCGCCGCCGTGCAAGCGGTCGTGCGGCGCGCCCCGCGCGACCTCGTCAGCGCCGATGGCGCCACCTTCGTGCTGCGCGACTACGACATGTGCTTCTACGCCGACGAGGACGCGGCCAGCCCGTTGTGGAAGGGCCAGCGCTTCCCCATCGAGCAGTGCATCAGCGGATGGGCCATGTTGCACGAGGCCACCGCCGTCGTCCCCGACATCACGACGGACGACCGCATCCCGCTCGACGCCTACCTGCCCACCTTCGTGCGCAGTCTCGTCATGGTGCCGGTCGGCGTGGAGAAGCCGGTGGCGGCCATCGGCTCCTACTGGTCGCGCGTCCACCGGGCGAGCGACGACGAGGTGCGGGTCCTCGAGGACCTGGCCCAGGCGGCGGGGATCGCGTTGGAACGGGTCGGGCTCGGGGACGCGCCGTTCCTGCGGCCCTCGATCCGCGAGGGCTAGAGCTCAGCCGGCCGCCGCCTCGGCCAGCGCCAGCGGCGGCACCTCGCCCGCCGCGGGCACGCCGGCCGGCGTGGAGCGGCCGCCCCGGATCACCGACAGCGCGAGCAGGAACCCGGCGAAGCCGACGAGCGACGCCACCCGGAAGGCGGCGTCGTAGCCGGCGGTGACGGCCAGATGGGCGCCGGCCACACCGGCCCCGTCGACGAGGCGCTGCGAGGTGGTGACGGCCGAGGCGATCGTGACGAGCACGGCCAGGCCCAGCGAACCGCCGATCTGCTGGCTCGTGTTGAGCAGCGCCGACGCCAGCCCGGCCTCGTCGGGACGGACCCGCGACATGACGGTGAGCGTGAGCGGCACGAACGTCGAGCCCATGCCGGCCGCGATCACCACCAGCGGCACGATCACCGACAGGTAGCCCGAGTGCACGTGGACGAACGACAGCCACAGCAGCCCGGTGCCGACGAGCAGCGGCCCGACGGTCATGGGGACACGGGGTCCGATACGGCCGACCATCCGGCTCATGAGCGTGGCCGTACCCCCGATGCCGAGGGTCATGGGCAGGAAGGCGATGCCGGCCCGCAGCGGGCTGTAGCCGAGGATGTCCTGCACGAACTGGGTGACGAAGAAGAAGGTGCCGAACATGGCCGCCGCCAGGAGCAGCATCACCGCGTAGGAGCCGGCCCGGTTGCGCTCGGCGAAGATGCGCAGCGGCATCAGTGCGTGCACGCTGCGCGACTCGATGGCGACGAAGGCGACGAGCAGGGCCACCGCGGCGGCGATCGAGCCCAGGGTGACCCCGTTGGACCAGCCCGAGCTGGCCGCGTGGGACAGGCCGTAGACGAGCATGGTCATGCCGACGGTGACCGACAGGGCGCCGGGCAGGTCGAGGCGCCCGGGCCGGGTGGCCGTGCGTCCGAGGACACGCGGCGCGGCGAGGGCGACGGCAGCGCCGATGGGCACGTTCACGAACAGCACCCACCGCCACGAGGCGACATCGGTGAGGATGCCGCCGAGGAGCAGACCGAGGGATCCACCGGCGCCCGACATGGCCGCGTACACGCCCATGGCCCGGGCCCGTTCCGGCCCCTCGTCGAAGGTGGACTGGATGAGGGCGAGGGCGGTGGGCGAAGCGATGGCGCCGCCCACGCCCTGGGCCACGCGGGCCACGATGAGCATGGTGCTGTCGGGCGACAGGCCGCCCACGAGTGACGCCACGGTGAAGATCGTGACGCCCACGATGAACATCCGACGGCGGCCGTAGAGGTCGCCGCTTCTGCCGCCGAGCAGCAGCAGCCCCCCGAAGGCGAGGGCGTAGGCGGCGATCACCCATTCGAGGCCGGTGGCCGAGAAGTGCAGCTGCCGTTGGATCGACGGCAGGGCGATGTTGACGATCGTGCCGTCGAGGATGACCATCATCTGGACGGCGCTGATGAGGACCAGGGCCAGGCCGGTGTGGCGGTGGCCGTGGGCGGCGGCGGGAGGGGAGGAGCTCGTCGAGTGGTCGGGTGCTTGCGTCATGCGGGATTATGCTCCACTATTGAATCCGGTCAACTATTTAGTTAACTCTACTCAAAGGTCCGACCATGTCAAGTGGAGAACGCGACGCCCATCGCCAGGCGGCCAGTGACAGCTGGGTGGAGCTGTACCGGCTGTTCATCGACGGCATCGGCCAGCGGCGCTTCCACGAGGCGTGCGAGGCGACCGGCCTGACCCCGGCCGTGCTCAAGACCCTGTTGCAGCTCGACCCGGCCCAGCCGGTGTCGATGGGGGAGCTCGCCGCCACCTTCCGCTGCGACCCCTCCTACGTCACCAACCTGGTGGACGGCCTCGAGTCGGCCGGACTGGCCGAGCGGCAGCTGCATCCGACCGACCGGCGGGTGAAGGTGGTCGCCCTCACCGGTCTCGGGATCACCAAGCAGGAGGACGTCCGCAAGATCCTGGCCGAGCCGCCCGAGGCGTTCGGCGCGCTGTCGACGGCGGAGCTCGAGCAGCTGCGCCGGCTGCTCACGAAGGTCCTGCAGGCGAGCGAGCCGAGCTGAGCGGCGGCCGGGCGCGAAGGCTCAGCCGAGGCGCTCGATGATGGTGGCGTTGGCCTGGCCGCCGCCCTCGCACATCGTCTGCAGGCCGTAGCGGCCGCCGGTGCGCTCGAGCTCGTTGAGCAGCGTCGCCATGAGCCGTGCGCCGGAGCATCCGGTCGGGTGCCCGATGGCGATGGCGCCGCCGTTCGGGTTCACCTTGGCCATGTCGGGCCGGTACTCCTTCTCCCATGCGAGGACCACGGAGGCGAAGGCCTCGTTGATCTCGACGACGTCGATGTCGTCGAGCGACAGCTTGGCCTTGTCGAGCACCAGACGTGTGGCCGGCATGGGGGCGGTGAGCATGATCTGCGGATCGTTGGCCGCCACCGCGAAGGTGTGGAACCGCGCCCGGGGGCGCAACCCGAGGCTGGCGGCCCGCTCCTCGCTCATCACGAGCACGGCCGCGGCGCCGTCGGAGATCTGCGAGGAGGAGCCCGCCGTCACCTGCCCGTCCTCGCGGAACGCGGGGCGCAACCCGGCCAGCTTGTCGATGCTCGTGTCGCGGCGCACCCCTTCGTCGAAGTCGAGGGTCTCGCCCGTCGGCTCCGCCTCACCGGCGACATGGGCGGCGAGCGGGAGGATCTCGTCGGCGAAGCGCCCCTCCTCCTGGGCGCGGGCCGCCCGCCGGTGCGACTCGAGGGCGAAGGCGTCCATGGCCGGTCGGTCGATGCCCCAGCGCCGGGCGATCTCCTCGGCGCACTCGCCCTGGTGCACCAGCTCGAATCGGCGGCGGTAGGCGGGTCCGTAGGCCTCGCCCGGCCCGGGCTCGGTGGTGGACCCGATCGGCACCCGCGACATCGACTCGACACCGGCGCCGATGACGACGTCCATGGCCCCGGCCATGACGGCCTGGGCCGCGAAGTGGATCGCCTGCTGCGCCGATCCGCACTGGCGGTCGACGGTCGTGCCCGGTACCGACTCGGGGAACCCGGCGGCCATGGCCGCGTTGCGGGCGATGTTCATGGCCTGCTCGCCGACGGTCATGGTGCAGCCCATGACGACGTCCTCGACGAGGGCGGGGTCGATACCGGTGCGGCTGACGAGCGCGGCGAGCGGTGCCGCGGCCAGGTCGACCGCGTGCCAGCCCGACAGCCGCCCGCCGCGGCGGCCCACCGGGGTTCGGACGGCGTCGACGATGACCGCGTTCGGCATGACGCCCATTGTTGCCGAGTTTCTGAGACTGTGTCAGATTCGACGGCCCATGGACCTCCGCTTCGACGCCGAGCAGGAGCGCTTCCGCGACGAGGTGCGGTCCTGGCTCGAGGCGAACGTGCCGCGCGCCGGGCGGGGCGGCCCGCTGCCGTCGCTCGACACGGCCGAAGGCTTCGAAGCCCACCGCGCCTGGGAGCGCACCATGTACGACGCCCGCCTGTCGGTGGTGTCGTGGCCCGAGGAGTACGGGGGCCGGGGGCTCGGCCTGCTCGAGTGGCTCGTGTTCGAGGAGGAGTACTACCGGGCCCAGGCGCCGACGCGCGTCGGCCAGAACGGCATCTTCCTGCTGGCGCCGACGCTCTTCGAGTTCGGCACCGACGCGCAGAAGGAGCGCTACCTGCCTCCGATGGCGTCGGGGGAGGAGATCTGGTGCCAAGGATGGTCGGAGCCCGACGCCGGCAGCGACCTCGCCGGCATCCGCAGCCGGGCCGTGCGCCGCGACGGCGGGTGGGAGCTGAGCGGGCAGAAGACGTGGTGCTCGCGTGGCGCCTTCGCCGACTGGCTCTTCGGCCTCTTCCGCAGCGATCCCGACGCCGAGCGCCACAAGGGCCTCACCTACTTCCTCGTGCCCATGGACGCGCCGGGCCTCACCGTGCGTCCCATCGCGCAGCTCGACGGCGAGACGGGGTTCGCCGAGGTGTTCTTCGACGCCGTGTTCGTCCCCGACGAGCAGGTCCTCGGCGACGTCCACCGCGGCTGGGAGGTGGCCATGGCCACGGCCGGTTCCGAGCGCGGCCTGTCGTTGCGCAGCCCGGCCCGCTACACCGAAGCCGCCGGCCGCCTCCTCGAGCGCCATCGTGCCCTCGGGCGCGCCGATCCGTCGCGTGCCGCCCGGCTCGCCGACGCCGTGGCCGGCGCCGTCGTCGACGCCGAGGCCTACCGCCTCCACACCTACTGGACCGCCACCCGGGCGCTCGCCGGTGAGCGCATCGGCGCCGAGACGTCGATGAACAAGATCTTCTGGTCCGAGACCGACCTCGCCATCCACGAGACGGCCCTCGAGCTGCTCGGTCCCGACGCCCTCGTGCTCGACGACGAGGGCCGGCCAGGCACCTGGCTCGACGGCTTCCTCTTCGCGCTCGCCGGTCCCATCTACGCCGGGACCAACGAGATCCAGCGCAACGTCGTGGCCGAGCGGGTGCTCGGGCTGCCGCGGAGCTGAGCCGTGCGCTTCGCCTTCGACGAGCAGCAGCTGCAGTTCCGGGCGCAGCTGCGGTCCTTCGCGGAGAAGGAGTGCCCCCCCGACGCCATCCGCACCGCCTGGGAGCAGGCGCCGGGGTGGTCCCGGGACCGCTGGGCCCATCTGGCCGAGCTCGGTGTCACCGCCGTGACCGTCCCCGAAAGCCACGGCGGGCTTGGACTCGGTTTCGTCGACCTGGTGCTGCTGCTCGAGGAGGCCGGCTACAGCGGGCTGCCCGAGCCGCTGCTCGATGTGCTGGCGGTCGCCGTGCCCCTGCTCGCGCAGGCGGAGGGGACCGCGGCCGAGGGGTTGTTGCGCGACCGCGTGCTCCGGGCTGTCGCCGAGGGCGGTGCCGTCGTCGGGGTCGTCGACCCCGCGTCCCCATCGGTCGTGACGGCCGGCGCCGAGCTCGTGCTCGTGCCCTTCGGCGATGAGATCCGTGCCGTCGACGTGCCGGACGGCGCGGCCCGACACCGACTGGTGGACGGCACCTGGCGCGCGGCGGCGCCGAGCGCCCCGGCGGGCGTCGTCGTGGCCGAAGGTGCCCGGGCTCGTCAGCTCCTGGCAGCGGCGGCCGATCACGGCGCGCTGGGCGCGGCGGCCGTCCTCGTCGGCGCGGCGACGCGGATGCTCGTCATGGCGGCTGACTACGCCCGGCAGCGGGTGCAGTTCGGCAAGCCCATCGGCTCCTTCCAGGCGGTGAAGCACCACCTCGCCGGCGCGCTCGTGCGGGTCGAGTTCGCCAAGCCGCTCGTCTACCGCGCCGCGTGGTCCCTCGACGAAGGCGATCCCGACGCCGCGCTCCACTGCGCCATGGCCAAGGCGGCAGCCTCCGACGCGGCACGACGGGCGGCGCGTGCCGCGCTGCAGGTGCACGGGGCCATCGGCTACACGTGGGAGCACGACCTGCACCTGTGGATGAAGCGGGCGTGGGTCCTCGCCGGCGCGTGGGGCGACGCCGGTCATCACCGCGCCACGGTGCTCGCCCGGGCCTGAGGTCGGCGGGCCGGGCCGTACCTGACACGCCGTCAGATCCGTCGCTACACTCGGCCCATGGCTGACCTGCCGCGCATCATCTCCGTCGACGACCACGTGGTCGAGCCGGCCAACGTGTGGTCCGACCGGCTGCCGGCCAAGTACCAGGACGTCGGTCCGCGCATCAAGCGGGCGCCCATGGGCGAGATCACCTACGTGGGCGGCAAGCTCACGGTGCAGCCCGGCACCGAGGGCTCGCCGACGGACTGGTGGTACTACGAGGAGCTGCGCCGTCCGCTGCTGCGGCTCGACGCCGCGGCCGGCGTGCCGCGCGACGAGGTCACCGTCAAGGGCATCACCTACGAGGACATGCGCCCCGGTGCGTACCAGGTGAAGCCCCGGCTCGAGGACATGGACGTCAACCACCTGCAGGCGTCGCTGTGCTTTCCGACGTTCCCGCGCTTCTGCGGGCAGACCTTCCTCGAGGCGAAGGACAAGGAGCTCGCGCTCCTGTGCGTGAAGGCCTACAACGACTGGATGGTGGAGGAGTGGTGCGGTGATTCGGCCGGCCGGCTCATCCCTCTCTGCCTCATCCCGCTGTGGGACGCCGAGCTGGCCGCGGCCGAGGTGCGCCGCAACGCAGGTCGCGGCGTGCGGGCCGTGTGCTTCAGCGAGATCCCGCCGTTCCTCGGGCTCCCCTCCGTGCACGACCCCGACAACTACTGGGACCCGTTCTTCTCCGCCTGCGCGGAGACGGGCACCGTGGTGAACATGCACATCGGGTCCTCGTCCAAGATGCCCTCCACGTCGGGCGACGCACCGCCGGCGGTCGGCTCCACCCTCACGCACACGAACGCCACCTTCTCGGTGGTGGACTTCCTGTTCTCCGGCGTGCTGGTGCGGTTCCCGACGCTGCAGCTCGCCTACTCCGAGGGGCAGATCGGGTGGATCCCGTACATCCTCGAGCGGGCCGACACGGTGTGGGAGGAGAACCGGGCCTGGGGCGGCGTGGCCGACAAGATCCCCGAGCCTCCCTCGACCTACTTCCGGCGCCAGATCACCGGCTGCTTCTTCGACGACGCCCACGGGCTGCGCTCGGTGGAGGAGATCGGCGTCGACAACATCACCTACGAGTCCGACTATCCGCACTCGGACTCGACCTGGCCCCACACGAAGGACGTGGCCGAGCGCCAGATGGCCCATCTCGACGACGAGGCCAAGTACAAGATCGTGCGGGGCAACGCCATCCGGCTCTTCGGCCTGGACCACCTGGCCCCGTAGGGCCCGGCCGAGCGTGGACCTCCGTTACTCCCCGGCCGAGGAGGCCTTCCGGTCCGAGCTGCGCGCCTGGCTGGCCGAGGTCCTCCCCACCCTCGGGCCGAAGCCCTCGCCCTTCGACTGGCCGGCGCGCCGCGCCTACGACACCGCCTGGCAGCGCATGCTCCACGACGCCGGCTACGCCGGGATCGACTGGCCCGTCGAAGGCGGCGGCCGGGGCGCGAGCCCCGTCGAGCAGCTCGTCTACCTGCAGGAGCTCGAGCGAGCCCACGCGCCGTACGTCGGGGTGAACTTCGTCGGCCTGTTGCACGCGGGCCCGACCATCGTTGCCGAGGGGACGCCCGAGCAGCGCCGTCGATTCCTGCCGCCGATCCTGCGCGGCGAGCACGTGTGGTGCCAGGGGTTCTCCGAGCCCGGCGCCGGCAGCGACCTGGCGTCGCTGCGGACCCGGGCGGTGCGCGACGGCGACGACTACGTCGTGTCCGGATCCAAGATCTGGACGTCGCACGCCGAGGTGGCCGACTTCTGCGAGCTGCTCGTGCGCACGGGCCCCGAGGAAAGCCGCCACCGCGGCATCACCTGGCTCGTCATGGAGATGGACCGGCCCGGCATCGAGATCCGTCCGCTCAAGACCATGGCGGGCTCGACCGAGTTCGCCGAGCTCTTCCTCGACGAGGTGCGGGTGCCCGTCGCCAACCGTGTCGGCGAGGAGAACGACGGGTGGCGCGTCACCATGGTGACGCTGTCGTTCGAGCGCGGCACCGCCTTCGTCGGCGAGCTGCTCCAGTCGATGGAGCTCCTGCGCCAACTGCGTGACCTGGCCGAGCGCCTGGGCGCGTTCGAGGAGGACCCGGTGATGCGCCTGCGCATCGGTCATCTCGGGGCCGAGCTCGACGCCCTGTGGGCGCTCACCCGTCGCAACGTGTCCCAGGCCGCGCGCACCGGGGTGCCGGGCCTCGGCGGAAGCGTGTTCAAGCTCGCCTTCTCCGAGCTGCGCCAGCGCCTCGGCCAGCTCGGCGTCGACCTGCTCGGGCCGGCCGGGCTCGGGTGGGACGCGCTGCCGGCCGCCGACGGTGCCGATCTGCCGAGCACCGAATTGGTCGATACCTGGGTGAACAGCTTCTCCCGCACCATCGCGGCGGGCACGTCGCAGATCCAGCGCAACATCGTCGCCGAGCGCATCCTCGGGCTGCCGAAGGGCTGACATGGACTTCGAGCTCTCTGACGACGAACGGTCGCTGGCCGACGGCGTGCGCCGGCTGTGCGCGGCGCGCTTCCCCCTCGAGGCGCTGCGCGCCCAGGAGGGGCGTCGCACCCTCGACGGCGCCGGGTGGCGGGCGCTCGGGGAGGCGGGCGTGTTCGCCCTCACCGTGCCCGAGGAGGACGGTGGCCTCGGACTCGGGCGCGCGCACCTGGCCGTCGTCTTCGAGGAGCTCGGACGGGCGCTCGTCCCCGGGCCCCTCGCCGCCAGCGCGGCGGCCGCGCCGGTCGTGAAGGGAGCGGCCGACGGCGCCGTGCCCGTGGGCCTGCTGTGGCGGGCTCCCGGCGACGCCCGTCCCGTGCTCGTCGCCGACGTCGCGTCGCTCGGGGCGCTCGTCGTCGTCGGCGGCGACGGCGCCGCACTGGTCGATCCGGCGGACCTC
>DASRBM010000030.1:0-11656 GCA_035653635.1 Acidimicrobiales bacterium
GACCACGTGCCCTGGCTCCAGGACCGCAAGTGGGCCTACATCCGCCTCGAAGGCCGGAACTTCGGTGACGTGCCGCTCAACCTGGAGCTGAAGCTCGAGGTGTGGGACTCCCCCAACTCGGCCGGCGTCATCATCGACGCCGTTCGCTGCGCCAAGGTCGCCCTCGACCAGGGTCGCGGCGGCCCACTGCTCGGACCGTCCGCGTACTTCATGAAGTCGCCCCCGGTGCAGTTCCACGACGACGAGGCGCACCGGATGGTGGCGCGCTTCGCCGAGGGCGACCTGGGCCCCGTCTGGCCGGAGGACTGAGCACCGCGTCCGGGGACGGGCGCCCCGGCACCGGCCTCAGACGGCGTCGGCGCGCTCCTTCCACCACCGGTCGAGGCGTCGGCGGGCTTCCTCCTCGCCGAGCGGCCCCTCCTCGAGGCGCAGCTCCAGCAGGAACTCGAGCGCGTCGCCGATCACCGGTCCGGGGCCGACGCCGAGCTGGTCCATGACCTGCCGGCCGTCGAGGTCGGGGCGGATGGCGTCGAGCTCCTCCTGCTCGCGCAACTCCTCGATGCGTCGCTCGAGCTCGTCCATCCGCTGGGAGAGCGCGCGCGCCTTGGCCGCGTTGCGGGTGGTGCAGTCGCAGCGGGTCAGCTCGTTGAGCTGCTCGAGCAGCGGCCCCGCGTCGCGCACGTAGCGGCGCACGGCCTTGTCGGTCCATCCGAGCCTGTAGGTGTGGAAGCGCAGGTGCAGCTCCACCAGCCGGGTCACCACGGCGACGTCCTCGTTGGAGTAGTGGAGCGCGGTCATGCGCTGCTTGGCCATGCGCGCCCCGACCACCTCGTGATGGTGGAAGGTCACGCCGCCGTCGCCGAAGGCCCGGGTGCGCGGCTTGCCGATGTCGTGCAGCAGCGCCGACAGGCGCAGCAGCCGGTCCGGGCTCGTCTTGTCGACCACGGCGAAGGTGTGGGCGAGCACGTCCTTGTGGCGGTGGATCGGGTCCTGCTCGAGGGCGAGGGCCGGCAGCTCGGGCAGGAAGTGGTCGGCCAGGCCGGTGTCGACGAGGAACCACAGACCGGTCGACGGCGTCTCGACCACGAGGAGCTTGTCGAGCTCGTCGCGGATGCGCTCGGGCGACACGATGGTGATGCGCTCGTGCATGGCCCGCACGGCGGCCACGAGCGGCCCGGCCGGCTCGAGGCCGAGCCCGGCCACGAACCGTGCGGCCCGCAGCATCCGCAACGGGTCGTCGGCGAAGGAGACCTCGGGATCGAGCGGTGTGCGCAGCGCCCGGGCGGCGAGGTCGGCCAGGCCGCCGTAGGGGTCGACCAGTTGCAGGCCCGGTAGCGCCAGGGCCATGGCGTTGACGGTGAAGTCCCGGCGGGCGAGGTCCCCTTCGATGGTGTCGCCGAAGGACACCTCGGGATGGCGCGAGTCGGGGCTGTAGGCCTCGGCCCGGAAGGTGGTGATCTCCACCTGCCGGTCGTCCTTCTTCGCCCCGATGGTCCCGAACCGCTTGCCCACCGTCCACACCGCGTCGGCCCAGGTCCGCAGCAGCGCCTCGGTCTGCTCGGGCCGGGCGTCGGTGGCCAGGTCGAAGTCGAACGCCCGGTCCGGATCGAGGCCGACGATGGCGTCGCGCACGGACCCTCCCACCAGGAACAGCTGGTGGCCGGCGTCGGAGAACAGGGCCGCCAGCTCCGCGGTGGCGTCGACGAGGGGCTGCACACGTGCGGGGATCACCGTGGGACGAGGGTAGTGGCGCCTGCGGGATGCTCCCGTCGACGCCCGAAGCCGCCGCGACGACGGCGGTAGCGTGCACCGCCATGGGCCGGCCCGTCTTCGCGCTCGTCCTGGCGCTGGGCGCGGTCGCCGCCGTGGTGACCTCGGGCGGTGCGGCCGGGGCCCTCGCTTCGGGGGCGGCGGCCACGTCGGGGTCAGGGGCAGCAGCGGCCGCGACGCCGGCACCCGCCCCGCCGTCACCCGCGGCACCCGAGGCCGCCGGGTCGGGCTCCCCGGGATCGGCGCACCAGCCCGCCCTGCGGGTGCTGTCGCAGACGCCGTGGGTGGGACCGGGCCAGGCCATGCAGCTTCGTCTGGGAGTCGGCAACGCCCCGCGTCCGTCGCTGACCCTGTCCGTGACGGTCTACAGCTGCCTGACGAGCCGCTCGGCGTTCGCCGAGACGGTCAACGGCACCGCCGCCGGATTCGCCGAGGGCTCGACCACCATTCCCGTCTCGAGCCTTCCGGCCGATCCGCAGGGCGGGGTCGTCCTCACCGTCCCCGTCGACAGTGGACAGGGCGGCACCGCGGCGGGAGGAAACGGTCCGTCGGGGTCGAGCTTCGTGGCGCCCCTGCACTGCACGAGCGGACCAGGCGGCGTCTATCCGCTGCGCCTGCAACTGTCGTCGGACAGCGGGGGGCGCAGCTCGCTCTTCACCTACATCGTCTACGCCGCACCGCCGCCGACCACCCAGAAGCTGCGCGTCGCCTGGGTGGTGCCCCTCGCCCTGTCGTCGACGGCCGCCGGCGCCGACGGTCGGGCACCGACGCCGCGGACCTCTGATCTCGAGCAGCTGAGCGCGCTGCTCGGGGGGCTGGGCGCGCACAACACGGTGCCGGTGACGCTCGCGCCCGAGCCCGCCGCGCTGGTGGAGCTGGCCGCGTCGACCCGACCCCGGGCCCACAGCGCGCTCACGACCCTTGCGACGCTCGCCGGTCAACCGGGCCATCAGGTGCTCGACGGCTCCTACGTGCCCGTCGACGCCACCGCCCTCGTCAACGCCGGGCTTCAGGGAGAGCTCGCCGCCCAGGTGCACCGGGCCGCCCAGGTGCTCGGTCCCCTGCACGGGACGAGCGGCACCTGGCTGGCCGAGGGCCCGGTCGACGCGGGCTCGCTGTCGGCCCTGGCCCAGCTGGGGTACTCCCGGGTGGTGGTCCCCGCTTCGGACGTGTTGCAGAGCGGCACCCAGGCGCTCACCCCCTCCCAGCCCTTCCTCCTCCAGGCGGGCCACGGGCTGGCGCCGCAGACGGTGGAGTTCGACGGCGAGCTCGAGACGCACCTCGGCGGCGCCGCCGGCGCCGACCCGGCCCTCGCCGCCTACCAGTTCCTCGCCGACCTCGCCCTCGTCTACTACGAGCAGCCCAACCTCGACACGGCCCGCGGGGTGGTGGCCGTCCCGCCGGCGGGCGCCTTCGCCGCCGACCCGGTGTTCCTCGACACCGTGCTCTCGTCACTGCCGGTCGATCCGCTCGTCACGCCGGTGACCCTCGACACGCTCTTCGGGTCGGTGCCGACGAGCACGTCGACCAGCCACCGACCGGCGGGCGCCTCCACGTCGGGCTCCGCCCTCCCCGCCCACCAGATCCGCGACGTCCGCTCCCGCGTGACCGCCTTCGGCCAGTCGGTGGCGAGCACGGCGGCGGGCACGGCTGTGGCCCGGCAGATCGAAGGCCTGCTGCTGTCGGCCGAGGACGTCGGCTTGCGACCCAGTCAGCAGCAGCAGGGGGTGGCGGGCGCAGGTGCCGCCATCGACGCCCAGCTCGCGCTCCTGGCGGTGCGCAACGACTCCATCCACCTCACCTCGACCGCGGCCAAGATCCCGATCACCTTGGTGAAGGCCGCCCCGTACACGGTGGAGGGCGTGCTCAAGGTGACGGGGGACAAGGTCGAGTTCCCAGCCGGCACCGCCCAGGTCCCCGGACCCGTGTGCCGCGACGCAGCGGTGCGGGCGTCCGCCGGGCGGTCGGTCTTCACCTGCACGGCCACCGTCAGCCGTGCCACCGACGCCGTCTACATCGACATGCTCGCCCGGGCCACTGGCGACTTCCGCCTGAGCGTCACCTTCTCGAGCCGTGACGGCCACCTGCTGCTCGCGAGCAGCCACCTGACGGTGCGGTCGCTGTCGACGTCGCTCGTCGCCATCGGGCTGTCGGGCGCAGCGGTGCTCGTCCTCCTGTGGTGGTGGGGCCGGACGCTGCTGCGACGCCACCCCGTGCGCGGGGCCCACGTACGCCGGTCGTCGTGAGTCTTCGGCCGTGATGCGCAACCGCTTCGCACGCGACAGCGCTGTCATGGCGGTGGGCACCGCCCTCTCGCGCGTGACCGGCGTGCTCCGGTTGCTGGCGCTCATCTACGCCGTCCACTTCCGGGCCCTGGCCGACGCCTACAACCTGGCCAACACCATGCCCAACGTGGTCCACGACGTGGTGCTCGGCGGCATCGTGTCGGCCACCTTCGTGCCGGTGTTCGTGTCGAGGCTGTCGGCACGCTCGGAGAGCGAGGCGTGGGACGCCATCTCCGCCGTGGCCAGCGTCACCGTGCTCGTGATGGGCGCGGCGTCGATCCTGTTCCTCGTGGCGTCACCCTTCATCGTCGACGCCATGACCGCGCTCAACCACGCGTCGCAGGCCGGTGTGGAACGGACGGTGGCGACCGAGCTGCTCGTGCTCTTCGTGCCCCAGCTCGCCTGCTACGGCTGCATCAGCCTGGCCACGGCCCTCCTCAACGCGCGCCGCGAATTCGCGGCGCCGATGTTCGCCCCCATCGCCAACAACGTGGTCACCGCGCTGGCGCTCGTGGCGTTCGGGCTCGTCGTGCGCGACCCGACGCTCGGCGGGGTGTACGCCCACCGCGGCCAACTGCTGCTGCTCGGCCTCGGCACGACCGTGGGGGTGGTGGCCCAGGCCGTCGCCATGGTGCCGGCGCTGCGCAAGGCCGACCTGCACCTGCGTTGGCGCCCACGCTTCGGACACGAGGCGGTGCGCACCATCATGCGCCTGTCGGGATGGACCGTGGGCCTCGTCGTCGGGAACCAGCTCGCCCTCGTGGTCGTGCTGGCCATGTCGGTGCGGGTGGGCCAGGGAGCAGTGACCGCCTACACCTACGCCTGGACGTTCTTCCAGCTCCCCTACGGGGTGGTGGCGGTGTCGATCATGAGCGCGGTGGCCCCCGAGCTGGCGGCGCGCTGGACGCGCGGTGAGCTCCCCGCCTTCCGCCGCCGGATGGACGGGGGCATGCGGTCGATGCTCGCCATCATCCTGCCTGCCGCCGCCGCCATGGTGATCATGGCCAAGCCGTTGCTGGCGCTGCTCGGCCACCTCATCGGCCACAGCGGCTCCACCGACACCACGGCGGTGGCCCTCGCCATGCTGTCGCTCGGCCTGCCGGGCTTCTGTGTCTTCCTCTACGTGATCCGCGTGCTGCAGTCGATGCAGGACGTGCGCACCGCCTTCTGGCTGTACGGGCTCGAGAACGCCGTCAACGTCGTCGGCGCCGTCGCCCTGGCCGGGCCCCTCGGCGTGCGCGGCATCGCCCTGTCGATCGCCATCGCCTACACCGTGGGCGCCGTCGCCGGGTTGTGGCACGTCCGCACCAAGGTGGGCGGGCTCACCGGTGACCACCTCTGGCGGCCTGTCGGGCGCAGCGCGCTCGCCACGGTCGCACTCGTGGTCGGCACGGTGCTCGGCACGAGCATCTCGGCGTCCGAGTCCCTGCCGGCGCTGTTCGCCCGGCTGCTCCTCGGCGGGTTGGCCGGGGTCGCCTTCTACGTGACCGGCGCGGGGGTCCTCGCCCATTTCCACCACGAACGCCGGCCCGCCGGACGCCGGCAGGTCCTCGCCTCGACGGCGACGTCACACCCGGGAGAAGCGATCGACTCGGACCCGGGCGCCGGGCCCGGCCTGTCGGCCCTGGAGGATCTCGGCGGCGACGACCGGGGGGCTTTCGGTTCTGCTGCTCCGGCGCCTTCGCGCGACGAGGAGGAGACGGACGCGGTCGACAGCGGCTCGCCGGGTCTCGTCCCGGGAGCGAGGCGAGGACGCCTACTCAGCTCGCCGACCACGTCCGGAGAGCGGATCCGGCGTGCCCGGCGGCGTGGCGGGGCGCCGCCACCGCCCGAGCGGCTGCCCCCCGCCGGACGCCCCCCGCTGCGTCCCGACCGGCTCGGTCCCACCGTGCGCAGGCGCGACGGCGACGACGAGGGGCGTGGCAGACTCGGCCCGTAGCCGGTTGAAAGGGGATGCCCATGCCCGGCATCAAGGTCGTCACCGACAGCGCCTGCGACCTGCCGTCGCAGCTGGTCGAGGAACGGGGCATCGCACTCGTGCCCCTGACGATCCGTTTCGGCACCGAGGAGTTCGTCGACCAGACCGACCTCTCGACCAAGGAGTTCTGGGACCGCGTCACGACCGGCGACGTGATGCCCGAGACGGCCGCCCCCTCTCCCGGGGCCTTCCAGGCTGCCTTCCTCCAGGCCGCCGAGGAGGGCGCGGAGGCGGTGGCCTGCGTCACGCTGTCGTCCGGTGTCTCTGCCACCTACCAGTCGGCGTGCACGGCGGCCGAAGCGGTGGCCGACCGGATCCGGGTGTCGGTGACCGACACGCAGTCGATGACGATGGGCCAGGGTTTCATGGTGCTCGCCGCGGCCGACATGGCCGACGCGGGCACCGGCATCGACGAGATCGAGGCCGAGCTCGCCCGCCAGCGCGACCGGATCCACGTCTTCGGCGTCATCGACAGCCTCGACTTCCTGAAGCGCGGCGGGCGAATCGGCGGTGCCGCCCACCTCATGGGATCCCTCCTGTCGATCAAGCCGGTGATCGAGATCCGCAACGGTGTGGTCGAGGTCGAGTCGAAGCAGCGCACCCGCTCACGCTCGTTGCAGTACATGGCGGGCAAGGCCCGCGATGCCGGGCCGCTACGCCGGCTGGCGGTGGCCAACGGCATCGCCTCGGACATCGACGAGGTGATCGACGCGCTGTCGGGGTGCCGGCCGACCCACGATCTCGTGGTGACCACGCTGGGACCGGTGATCGGGGCCCACGGCGGTCCCGGCACCATCGGGCTCTGCTTCGAGCTCGGCGACTGACACCGCCGGGCGCGGCGGGCCCCGGCCGGCGAAGCCCCGCCGACTAACCTCGCCCCATGGCCGACGACGTGCGCCCGACCGCCATGGGGGCATCCGGCCCGGCCGGGACCGGTCCCGGCGGTGACTGGCCGGCGCGGGTGGCCGACATGGTCGAGGACGTCGTCACCGGCGTCCACGACAAGGTCGTCCGGCCCCTCATGCTGGTGGCCCGGGCCGTCGTCTTCGGAATCGTGGCGGGGGCCATGGCGTTGATCCTGGCCGTACTGATAGCCATCGCCGTCGTGCGCGTGCTCGACGTCTACGCCTTCGGGCACCGGGTCTGGGCTTCGGAGGCCCTGGTGGGTGGGGTCTTCACCCTGCTCGGCCTGGTGGCGTGGACGCTGCGGCGCTCACGGCGCAACGCGGAGTCCTGACATGGCCGGTTCACAGCGCGACGTCGTCATCCTCGGGTCGGGGCCGGCGGGCCTGACCGCGGCCGTCTACGCCGCCCGGGCCAACCTCCACCCGCTCGTCATCGAGGGCGAGCCCTCGTCGACGAGCGACCAGCCCGGTGGCCAGCTCATGCTCACCACCGAGGTGGAGAACTACCCGGGGTTCGTGGACGGGATCCTCGGTCCCGAGCTGATGCAGCGGTTCCGGGAGCAGGCGGCGCGCGTCGGCGCCGAGTTCGTGACGGGGAAGGCCTCCAAGGTCGACCTCGCCCCGGGCAACTCGCGGATCTGGGCCACCCATCACGGCGACGAGGAGCCGTTCGTCACGGCCCGCGCCCTCATCGTGGCCACCGGGGCCCGCTCCATCATGCTCGGCGTGCCCGGTGAGGACACCCTGCTCGGCCACGGGGTCTCCACCTGCGCGACCTGTGACGGCTTCTTCTTCCGCGGACATGAGATCGCGGTCGTCGGTGGCGGCGACTCGGCGCTCGAGGAGGCGATCTTCCTCACCCGCTTCGCCGACAAGGTGACCCTCATCCATCGCCGCAAGGAGCTGCGGGCGTCGAAGATCATGCAGGACCGCGCCTTCGCCAACGACAAGATCGACTTCCGCTGGGATTCGGTCGTGACAGAGGTCGTCGGCAACGGCAAGGTCGCCGGCGTCGGGTTGCGCAACGTGGTCACCGGCGAGGAGGACCATCTGCCGGTGACGGGACTGTTCGTGGCCATCGGCCACGAACCGAACACGGCCATCTTCCGCGGCCAGCTCGAGCTGCTCGACAACAACTACATCGTCACCCACGACGGCACCCGCACGAGCGTCGAGAGCGTGTTCGCCGCCGGCGACGTGCAGGACCACGTCTACCGGCAGGCCGTCACCTCGGCCGGCTCGGGCTGCATGGCCGCCATCGACGCCGAGCGTTACCTCGAATCCCTCGGCTGAGAGGGTTCGCCCGCCGCCGATACGGCGGCTCCGGGGCGGCTCGGCGTGGGCCCCGCCGGCCGGTGGGCATCGAGGGGGACATGTCGGCGCCGACTGGCCCCGGAATGCGGATACGGCCCATGGTGTTGGTGACGGGTGAGGCTGCGGGCGGGGATGCCCGGGCCGGAAGAGGACGGAAGAGGCGACCCCATGAGCGAGCGGATCACGACGCTGAGCGACGCTACCTTTGACGAGCATGTCAAGGCCGCGGAGACACCGGTCCTGGTGGACTTCTGGGCCGAGTGGTGTGGGCCGTGCAAGCAGATAAGCCCGATCCTCGAGGAGATTTCGCAGGAGCAGGCGGGCAAGGTGCAGGTGGCCAAGCTCAACATCGACGAGAACCTCGACGTGACCCGCAGGTTCGAGGTGATGAGCATCCCGACCCTGATCCTGTTCAAGGACGGCGAGCCGCAGACCCGGATCGTCGGCGCCCGGGGCAAGGCCCAGCTACTGCAGGAGATCTCGGCCTACCTGTAACGCCGGCGACCACCCTCCCGCTCGTCCTCGGGGGCGAGGGGGAGGCGGTGGCCGATCTCCAGAGCCGCCTCCGGCGCCTGGAGCTCCCCTTCGCCCCGGATCCTGAGGGCGTCTTCGGCCCCGGGACCAGGGCTGCGGTCGAGGCGTTCCAGCACCGCCGCGGCCTGCGGGTCGACGGCGAGTGCGGTCCCCACACCTGGGCGGCCCTGGTCGAGGCCGGCTACAGCCTGGGTGACCGCTTCCTGTACCTGCGCCGACCCATGCTCCGCGGCGACGACGTCGCCGATCTGCAGCGGCGGCTGTCCGCCCTCGGCTTCGACAGCGGGCGGGTGGACGGCATCTTCGGCCCCCTCACCTCCCAGGCCCTGGCCGAGTTCCAGCGCAACGTGGGCCTGCCGGTCGACGCCATCCTCGGTGCGGCGACCCTGCGGGAGCTGCGGCGGGTCACGCCCCGCTACAGCCAACCGGAGCTGGTGAGCACGGTGCGCGACCGCGAGCGCCTGCGCCGCGCCCCCCGCACTTTGCTCGGGCGCCGCATCGCCATCGGCGAAGAGGGTGGCCTCGACCCCCTCGTGGCCGCCCTGCGGCGGCGGCTCACCAAAGAGGGGGCCATGGTCGTGCCCGTGCTCCACCGCGACGGCTCCGTCCAGGCCGAGCAGGCCAACACCGCCGCGGTCGAGGTCTACCTGGGACTACGCCTCGATCCCGAGCGGTCCCGGTGCAGCGCCGCCTACTACTCGGGCTTCCAGTACGAATCGCCCGGAGGGCGTCGCCTGGCCGAGCTGGTGGCGGCCCTGAGCGCAGCCGCCCTGGCCGTGCCGGCCGAAGGGGCCCGGGGCATGACCCTCGACGTGCTGCGCGAGACGCAGATGCCGGCGGTGGTGTGCGAGATCGGGCCCCCCTCGGTGGTGGTGCAGCGGTCGGCCGAGCTCGCCGACGCCCTGGTCGAGGCGCTCCGCGCGTGGACGGTCACACCACCGGACTAGGGCGCCCTCTGCGCCTCTGACCTGGGGTTTCTCCCGCACCACGGGCCACCTGCGGCCCTCCTTTGCGGTTGTGTTTCCACAACCTCATGCACAGGATGTGGATGGCCTCACCCTACGATTAAGGCTCAGAGCGCCACACTCTGTGAGAAGTCCCTGGTCAGAGCGTTGCTTGCACGGGCGTTGTGCTCACGTTGCGTAGAACGACACGCGTGAAAGCCTCATGCTGCGAACGAGGTGCGGCTGGCCTGAACCTCAGCCTGCACCACCGACCATGAGCTTGTAGATGCGCTCCAGGTCTTCGAGGGTGGCGAAGTCGATGAGGACCCTGCCTCGCTTCGAGCCCATGTCCACCTTGACGCGGGTGTTGAGGTGCGTGGACAGGAGCTCCTCGAGCTCGAGGACGCCGGGTGCGGGCAGGCGCCGGCGATGCTCGGCCACGAGGACGTCCCCGGGCGAGGGTGCGGTCCGCGGGGCGGACTGACCGCCGGTCGCCGGACCCTGCATCTCGTCGTCGGCCGGGGCCGCGACGGGGGCCTCGTCGTCTTCGCCGCCCTGACTGCGACGTCGCACGAGATCCTCCACGGCGCGCACGGTCAGGCCCTCGGCCACCACCCGCTTGGCCAGGTCTTCCTGATATGCCCGGTCCGGGGTACCGAGCAGCGCCCGGGCGTGGCCGGCCGAGATGGCCCCGTCGGCCAGGGCCCGCTGCACGCCGGCGGGCAGTTGCAGCAGCCGCAGGGTGTTGGTGACGGCCGTCCGGCTCTTTCCGACCCGGGACGCCACCTGCTCGTGGGTGTAGTCGAAGGTGTCGACGAGCTGCTGGTAGGCGGCCGCCTCCTCGAGCGGGTTGAGGTCCTCGCGGTGGAGGTTCTCCACCAGGGCCTGCTCCAGGCTGTGCACGTCGGGTGCGGCCTTGACGATCACCGGCATGGTCTGGAGTCCGGCCCGGCGGGCTGCCCGCCACCGGCGCTCACCGGCGATGAGCTCGTACTCGCCCTCGCCGTTCTCCCGCACCAGGATCGGCTGCAGGACACCGACCTCCTTGATGGAGGCGGCCAGCGACGCCATGGCCTCCTCGTCGAACCGGGTCCGGGGCTGGAGGGGATTGGGCTTGATGCTGGCCGTCGGCACCTCGCGCAGGGCGGAGGTGCGGTCCTGGGTGACCTCTGTGGGGATCAGTGCCCCGAGGCCCCGGCCGAGTCCGCTACGCCTTGCCACCGCTGACCTCCTTGGCGAGCTCCCGATAGGCGATGGCGCCTCGGGAGCTGGGATCGAACACCGTGATGGGCTGGCCGAAGGACGGCGCCTCCGAGATGCGCACGGTGCGGGGGATGATGTTCCGGCACACCTTGTTGCCGAAGTGGGACCGGACCTCGTCCGCCACCTGTTCGGCCAGCTTCGTCCGTCCGTCGTACATGGTGAGGACGATGGTGCTGACCTCGAGCTTCTCGTTCAGGTTGGCCTGGACCAGGTGGACGTTGCGCAGGAGCTGACCGAGGCCCTCGAGCGCGTAGTACTCGCACTGGATGGGGACCAGGACCTCGCTGGCGGCCGCCAGGCCGTTGATGGTGATCAGGCCGAGGGACGGCGGGCAGTCGATGAGCACGATGTCGTAGTCGCCCTTGACCTCGCGCAAAGCCTTCTTCAGCGTCAGCTCACGACCCATCTTCCCGCCGAGCATGAGTTCGGCTTCGGCCAGGCCGAGATTGGCCGGGATGATCCCGTCGTGCACGGCCGCGGCCGCCTTGGCCCGGCCCGAGAGGACGTCGCCGACCGTCGGCGCGGCGTCGGGATCGACGTCGAGATAGTCCGAGAGGTTGCCCTGAGGGTCGAGGTCGACGGCCAGCGTGGCCAGGCCGACCTTGCGAAAGACGTCGGTGAGCGTTCGCACCGCGGTGGTCTTCCCGGTGCCGCCCTTCTGGG
>DASRBM010000031.1:0-3164 GCA_035653635.1 Acidimicrobiales bacterium
TGGCACCGGACGCCGTCTCCGCCCGCACGAGCGGCCGGGTCCCGGCCACGGGCACGACGGCCACCGACGGCATGGGCGCGGTCGAGGCCGGCAGGGTGTAGGTCTGCGGGTCGATGACCCGGCCGCGGGTGAGCGCAGGGCGCACGGGGCCGAATCCCCGCGGCGCACCCAGACCGGCGACCGGGCCGGCCGTCAGGCCGTGCCAGAGCAGTGCCGGGTCGGGCTGGTCGTAGCGGGTGAAGGCGAGGTCGTTCTGCACGAGAACGTCGCCCACCCCCATGAGCCGGGCGAGCGGGGCGATGGCGGCGGGATCGGCCACGCCGCTCTGGATGGGATCGTCCAGCCCGTAGAGGAGGTCCTCGGTGGCGAGCGAACCCATCACCTGTTGCTCGCGGGTGACGAACGGTCGCGTCAGCAGACCCGGCCACAGGGGGTCGACCGACATGCCGGCGAAGGTGGCGGCGAAGGGCTGCCCGGGAACGCCGAGCACCGCCGAGCTGCCGCCGCGATTCAGCGCCGCCGCGGCCGTCTGCTGGTAGGAGGCCACCGGTGCCTCGGCGAAGGAGGACGGGATGGTGGCCCCGTCCCACAGGGCGGGGTTGGCCGCCGCCGCCACCGCCACCGCCGCCCCGGCGAGCACCCATCCGGCGACCGGCGCGCGGCGCCACAGGGCCGTGACGCCCGCACCGGCCAGCACGGCGAGCGAAAGGAGCACGAGCGGGGTCGCCCGGTCGGTGGAGCGCAACGCCATGCCCACGGTGCTGTCGGTGAAGAAGGTCCGCAGCAGCCGGCCCACGGGCGACGGGTCGGTGTAGGGATAGGCGCCGACGGCGAGCACCATGCCGAGCGCGGCCATGACCACGAAGGCGGCGCGATGGCGCCACCGGGCCAGGAAGGCGCCGGCCACCCCGAGCAGCGGGAGCGCGTAGCCGAGGCCGAGCAGCCACACCTCCTCGGTGAACTGCGGCGTGGCCGAGATCCACGGCCCGAAGTTGTCGCCGCCGTAGAAGTACCAGTACCCGAGCCCCCGCACCACCTCCGACGACAGCGACGTGGTGCTGACGGCCTGGACGGTCTCGGTGTAGCGCAGCACGTCGAGGCCGTAGCCGCCCTCGACGGCCAGAGCGACGACCCACCACGACGACACGAGCACCCCGAGGAGCACGATGCGGCCCACGGCGGCGGCGACGGCACGACCGGAGTGCAGCCGGGTGGCGAGCGCGTAGAGCACCCACACGAGCGGGCCGGCCGCCACGTAGACGGCCGAGCTCGCGTTGACGCTTCCCATGGCGGCGACGACGAGCGCGACGAGTGCCGGCCATCGCCAGCCCCCGCGGCCCATGGCCCGCTCCACCAGCGCCAGCAGCCAGGGCAGCGCGGCGAAGGCGAGCAGGATGACCGAGATGTGGCCGAGGTACTGCAGGACGTAGGGCGACAGCATGTAGGCCACCGCGGCCACCGGACGACCGGGCCCGGACACGCCGAGGACCCTGCACAACCACAGCACGCCCGCGCCGGCGGCGAAGAGGATGGCGCCCACCCACAGCCGCTGCGCCACCCAGGTCGGAACGCCGAGCGCATGGGTGGCCCAGAAGAACGGCCCCATCGGGAAGAGGTAGCCGATCTGCTGATGGGTGACGGTCCCGAGCCCGACGCTCGGATCCCACATGGAGGCCGACTGGCGCAGATACCGGCCGGGGTCGATGTAGAGATAGCTCTTCGTGTCCGAGGTGAACACGCCCGGTCGCGTGAGCAGCTGCGCCGGCCACGCCAACAGGGCGACGGCCAGGTGCTCCACCCATCCGCCTGCCCGTCCGGCGAGCGGCGTCGGCCACCGACCTCGTCGGAGCTCGGGGGGGTGCTCGGCGCGCGCGGTGGCTCCTGGTGCGGACAGGTCGGGGCGAGACAGGTCGGTAGTGTGGCATGCACCGCTGCAGGGCAGCGCAACAATGAAAGGTGCTGGCCGTGTCCGGGCAGATCCGCTCCCGCCGTGGCGGGGACAAGCTCACCGGTGAGCGGCCGCTGCAGGGCGTCACGCCCGATTCGCTCCTGGCCCTGCACGACGCCGGGTACCGTGCCGTGCTCGAACGCCTCGGAGCCGGCCTCGTGCTCGACGTCGGCTGCGGCGAGGGCTTCGAATCCGTGCGCCTGGCCGGAGCCGACCGCGAGGTGGTCGGTGTCGACTACAGCCCCGCCGCCGTCGCCGCCGCCGGAACCCGCTGGCGCGGCAAGGGACTGCACGTGCTGGCGGCCGACGCCACCCGCCTGGCCTGCGCCACCGGTGTGTTCGACTGGGCCTGCTCTTCGCACATCGTGGAGCACTTCGCCGAACCCGACGGCCACCTCGGGGAGATGGCCCGCGCCCTCGCCCCGCACGGCACCGCCTTCATCCTCACGCCGAACGCCCCGGCCGATTTCGAGAACCCCTTCCACATCCGGCTCTTCGGGCCCGACGACCTGCGGGCGGCGCTCGAGCGGCACTTCGCCCGGGTCTGGGTGGGCGGACTCGACGCCACGGCATCGGTGAAGGCCGACTTCGCCGCACGGCGCGCCCGGGGCACCCGGATGCTGCGCTTCGACGTCTTCGACCTGCGGCACCGTCTGCCGCGCTCGTGGTATATCGCCGCCTACACGCGCCTGCTGCCCCTCGCCTACCGCCTGCTCGCGAGGGACGACAGCGGGGGGACGACGGGTATCACGGCCGACGACTTCTTCGTCACCGACGTCGTCGACGACACCACCCTCGTGCTCTTCGCAGTGGCCTCGGAGCCGCGCCGGGCCGCGCCCGCCACAGGAGAAGCGGTGGTCGCCGAGGTGCCGGCATCCTCCGCGGCCAGGCGGAGTTGAGCATGCTCGCGGTCGGACTCACCGGAGGCATCGGGTCGGGCAAGTCGACGGTCGCCGACCTCCTCGTCGACCGCGGCGCCGTGCTCATCGACGCCGACCGCATCGCCCGCGAGGTGGTGGAGCCCGACGGCCCGGCCTACCACCCGCTCGTGGAACGGTTCGGGCGCGCCATCCTCGCCCCCGACGACACCATCGACCGGCCGGCGCTCGCCGCCATCGTCTTCCCCGACCCCGCCGCCCTCGCCGACCTCAACGCCATCACCCATCCGGTGATCGGCGCCGAGATGGCGGCTCGCCGTGCCGCGCTCGAGGACACC
>DASRBM010000032.1:0-4638 GCA_035653635.1 Acidimicrobiales bacterium
CTCGGGTGCGACTACGCCCAGGGGTTCCTCTTCTCCCGGCCGGTGCCGCCGGCCGAGCTCCCGGTGCTCGGCGCTTCGGCGTCGGCCGCCGCCAGCTGAACGCGTCGGCGCTCCGCCGGGTGCAGCCCGGCCGCCCCGCCCTTGGCGGGCCGACGTACTGACCTGCCCTTTCCCTGCCCGGGAGCCCTGTCGGCGCCTGGTACTTGACATCGCAACCACCCTTGTGGCATAAAACTTGTGGTCGCAAGGTTGCATGTACAAGTACTTGCCAAGGAGGCCCCGACATGACCGACACCATCACCCCGAACCAGCCCGCCGTCCGCGAGGTCGCCGGCCGCGAAGTTCCCGCCGCCGGCACCTACACGCTCGACCCGTCGCACAGCACGGTCGAGTTCGTGGTCAAGCACCTCATGATCTCCAAGGTCCGCGGCCGCTTCAGTGACGTCGCCGCCAAAATCACGATCGCCGAGGTACCCGAGCAGTCGCACGTGGAGGTGACGATCGGCGCCGCCAGCGTGTCGACCGGCGACGCCAAGCGTGACGAGCACCTGCGCAGCGCCGACTTCTTCGACGTGGAGCAGCACCCGAACCTGACCTTCACGAGCACCAAGGTCGAGCCCGTGCGCAACGACCGCTGGGAGGTCACCGGTGACCTGACCGTCCTCGGCGTGACCAAGCCGGTCGTGCTCGAGGTCGAATTCTCAGGCGCCGGGCAGACGCCATGGGGCAGCACCGCCATCGGCTTCTCCGCCAGCACCGAGATCGACCGCGAGGAGTGGGGCCTCACCTGGAACGCGGCGCTCGAGACCGGCGGCGTGGTCGTCGGCAAGAAGGTCCGCATCGAGCTCGAGGTCGAGGCCACCCGCGACCAGTGACCGCTCGCTGACGCCGACCAGTCGCGTGCCGTGCCCCGGGCCCGTGCCCGGGGCACGTACGCGCCCGGTGTCGTCCGAACCACGAGTCCCCGCGCGTCGGGCGCTGCGGCGCAATCATGTGGCGATGCCGGGCAACGGTGGACAGCTGCACGTGCGCCCGGGGGAAGCGGATGCCGGTCCCGGGCGGGTGCGCCCCGACGACGTCGAGGCGGGGAGAGCGCTGCGCGAGCTCGTGCCCCGGTCCGCCCACGCCGAGCTGCCCGCGGACCCGGCCGGCCGCGACCCGCTGGCGCTGACCGAGCACCAGAATCGGTCCCGGCTCCCCGAGCTGGTCGCACTGCGTACGGCCCGCATGGCCGAGTCGCCCCTCGCCTATCTGCGGGGCACGGCCGCCGTCATGGCCCAGGACCTGCGGTCGACGCCCTTGGTGGGCGTCACCGTCCAGCTGTGCGGCGACGCCCATGTGGCGAACTTCGGCCTCTACGCCTCACCCGAACGGGCGCTGCTGTTCGACGTGGACGACTTCGACGAGACCGCCCCCGGGCCCTGGGAATGGGACCTGAAACGTCTCGCCACGAGCGCTGTGCTCGCCGCCCGCCAGATGGGGGCGTCGGGTGCGGAGCGAGCGGCTGCCTGCGCCGCGGCGCAGAGTTACCGGCTCCACATCGCCCGCTACGGCGCGGCCGGTGCGTTGTCCGTCTGGTACGACAAGGTCGACGCCGACGCCGCCGTGCGCACCGTGGGCGGGCGGGTGCGCGCTGACGTCCTCGCCGCCCGACGGCACACGGCACAGGCCGCCCTCCCTCGGCTGACCGAGCTCGCACCGAACGGCGCCCGGCGCATCGCCGATCATCCGCCGGTCGTCTCCCACGACCTCGTCGACGCCCACCGTGATCTCCTCACCGGACTCGTCGAGGGCTACGTCGAGTCCCTCGACCCGGCCGCCCGCGTCCTCGTGGAGCGTTTCACCGTGTCCGACTTCGCCCTGAAAGCGGTCGGTGTCGGCAGCGTGGGGACGCGCTGCTTCGTCGCCCTCCTCGTCGGCGACGACGCGGAGCCGCTGCTTCTGCAGGTGAAAGAGGCGGGCGCGTCCGCCGTCGGCGCGGTGGCCCCGGTCGGCCCCGTGCGGGCCGATGCCGGCGGCGTGTCCACGTCGCCGTGGGACGTGGAGCCGCCTCGAGCAGGTCCCGACGAGGGCGGCCGGGTGGTCGAGGGCCAGCATCTCATGCAGGCGGCGACCGATCTCTTCCTCGGATCCACGGCCGCCGGCGGCACCTCGTACTACGTGCGGCAGCTGCGCGACATGAAGGGCTCGATCGACTGGGCGGAGCTCCGCCCCCAAGCGCTCCTCGAGTACACCGGGTTGTGCGGGTGGGCACTCGCCCGGGCCCATGCCCGTTCGGCGGGGCCGGCTACCGCGGCCCGCATCGCCGGCTACCTCGGTCGCGGGACGGTCTTCGACGACTCGGTGGCCCGCTTCGCCATCGCCTATGCCGATCGCACCGAGGCCGACCACCGTGCGCTGGTGGCGGCAATCGGCGCCGGACGCTTCGCCGTCACCTGAACGACGACTGCGGCCGCGTCCGCGTCGGCGTCAGACGATCGACGTGCCGGGCGGCACGATGGCGTCCACCTCGGCCAGCTCGTCGTCGCTCAGCACCCAGTCGCCGGCCGCCGCATTGGCGGCGACCTGACCCGGCGAGGTGGCACCGGCGATGACCGAGGCCACGGCCGGCTGGGCCGCCAGCCAGGCGATGGCCAGGTGCACCAGGCTGCGGCCGGCCCGATCGGCGATGGCGGCAAGGCCCTCCACGGCTGCGAGGCTGGTGTCGGATGCGACGCGCCGGTAGTCGTCGCTCGGCATGCCGGCCAGACGGGTGCCGGCCGGAGGCTGCTTGCCCCGCTCGTACTTGCCGGTGAGGAGCCCTCGCGCCAGCGGGTAGTAGGGGATGAAGGCGATGCCGGTCTCGACGCACGCCGGCAGCACCTCGCGCTCGGGCTCACGGTGGAGGATCGAGTACTCGTTCTGCACGCTCACGAAGCGCGCCGCGCCACCCTTGACCGCGTCGTGCGCCTGTCGTAGCTGGTCGGCCGAGAAGTTGGAACAGCCGATCTCGCGCACCTTCCCCTGTCGTACGGCCTCGTCGAGGGCGGCGAGGGTGTCGGCGATCGGCGTCTTGGCGTCGGGAGCGTGCAGTTGGTAGAGGTCGACATGATCGGTCTGCAGCCGCCGCAGGCTGTCCTCGAGGGCGCGGCGCACGTAGTCGGGCTTGGCGCCTTGGCGCTCGTCGTCCACCCGCATGCCGAACTTGGTGGCGAGCACGACCTGGTCGCGCCGTCCGTCGAGTGCCCGGCCCAGGAACTCCTCGCTCTTCGTGCCGCCGTAGATGTCGGCCGTGTCGAAGAAGGTGATCCCCGAATCCAGCGTGGCGGCCACCACCTCCTCGGTGCGGGCCTCGTCGATACGGCCTCCGAAGTTGTTGCAGCCGAGGCCCACCACCGTCACCTCGAGCGAACCGATCTTTCGGGTGGACATGGTCATCGGCGGACCTCCGATCCGGCGGGCGGCTTGGGCGGGGTGAAGACGGTGTCGTCGGTCCACAGCCGCACGCTCATGGACTGGCTGGCCGTGCCGAGCAAGGTGCCGTCCTCCGCCCACAGGTGCGCCTCACCGTGGGCGAAGCCGTGGGCGAGCACGTGCATGCGGATGTCGCACAGCACCCACTGGGTCGGCACCAGCTGCGCGACCCGCAACGTGTTGTCGAGGCTGCGCGACAGGGTGCGCCGTCCGAGCGGTTGCGACACGGCCCCGGCCACGTAGTCCCCGATGACGGCCAGCGTCGCTGCCGACACGTCGAGGTGCCCGGGCAGCCGGGCCCAGAAGGCGGAATCGGCCGCACCGGGCTTGCCGTCGAGCTGGCTGAAGAGCCTGCCCTTCGCCACCCGGTGCTCCACCCGGGTGAGGATGGTGTCGGCGAAGAAGTCCGGTACCTCTTGGAGCGGGCACTCGGCGGGCGACGGCACGTCGGGCATGTCGACCCAGGTGCCCTCGAGGTCGAGCTTGCCCCGGCCGAGGGCGGCGTTGACGGTGATGATCTCCACGTCACCCACGCGGGCGATGGCGCGTCCCTGGGCGCTGTTCCTGCCCACGGCCGGGAGCACGACCTCCCAGTCGACGTCGGTCCCCGTCGGCGCGTACGACAGGTACTGGGCCGAGGCCCACACGGTGGGGCGCTGGGCCGCCTCCTCGAGGGCGACGATCCCCGCCGCGAGCGCGCAGCCGCCGTAGAGGAAGTGGCCCGGCGTGGAGATACCGGGGGAGACGGGCAGGCGCCAGTGCAGCGGGTCCTCGGTCGGCTCCAGGCCCAGGAAGTGCCGCGCGTCCATGCCCGGACCCTAATGGGCTCGGCGCACCCCGACTTCTCACCTGGTCGGCTCGTCGCGTCGGGCGAGCGGGGCGCCTCGCGTCAGAGACCGACGCGAGGCGCCGCGTTCAGCACTGTGACGGACCGATGTAGCCGGGGTCGAGGTTGAAGGCTCCGCCGGTGAGCAGGCCGCTCAGTCCCGGGTTGCCGTCACCTCCGCCGTCGTTCACGTAAACGCCGCACGTCCCCGCATAGAGGCCGGGGGTGGCGACGGGCAGCGCGGGGGAGCGCTGGGGATCAGGGTCCTGGTAGGTCTGGATGCCGGGCTCGGCGTAGACCTGCTGGGGCGTTCCCTGCCGATAGGCGTTGGCGCCGCCGGGATTGCTGGTCCCGTCCTG
>DASRBM010000033.1:0-3642 GCA_035653635.1 Acidimicrobiales bacterium
GCTGCGGTCCTGGGACGCCTGCGGAGCCTGCCACTCACCTTTCTGGGCGCCTCAGTCCTCGGACTCAGTTATGCGTATCTGATCGGCTATCTGCCTCAGAACAGCTTCTTCGGCTCAGCCGCCGTGCAAGGGCTCCGAGGCTCTGTTCCGGCACTACTCCTCTTCGGCGCCCTCCTTCTCATGCGCCAGGAGAGCCTTGTCGGTTGGAGAGTGCAGAGCTGGCGGCCGTCCGTCCCGGTCTCGAGTCGACGAACCTCGTTGACGACCGCTCTCCTGTTCGTGGTGATGATCAGCCTTGTCGCGCGGTCGCTCTCGTCAGGTGCACTGGTCGGTCTGAATACCGGGCTCGCCGAAGCGATCATCGTCCTCTCATTGGTGCCGCTCACAGGGTGGGCGGGGCAGTTGTCGTTCTGCCAGATGACCTTCGCCGGCCTCGGGGCCTTCGCCATGGCGCACATCGGCGCAAACCTGGGACTCGTGGCGGCCGTCGGGCTCGCCGGAGCTGTCGGTGTGGTCGTCGCGCTGCCGACATTGCGACTGCGGGGCCTCTACCTCGCACTGTCGACGTTCGCATTCGCACTGGCCATGGACAACACGTTCTTCTCCACCTCGGCATCCTTCGGTCCGTCTGGTTCGACACGGGTGGGGAGAGTGGAGCTCCCGTGGTTGCATTTCGGAGGCGATAGGGCGTACGCGGTACTGCTCGCCACGGTCTTCGCCTCGCTCGCCGTGGTTCTCCTCATACTGCGCAGAGGCGCTCTCGGACGGTTGCTCCTGGCTGTAAAGGATTCGGAAGCGGCGTGTACGACCTTGGGGCTCAGCCTCGTCCGTGTGAAGCTTGCGGCTTTCGCCCTGTCGGCGGCAATAGCCGGGCTCGGTGGTGCGCTGTACGGCGGGGTTACGACCCAGGCCGGTGGTCTGCAATTCTCGGCGATCCAGAGTCTGCCGATCGTCCTCCTCGGTGTCGTCGGGGGTATCGCCACCACGAGCGGAGCGTTCGTCGGAGGATTCTCGCTCGGGTTGATCGGAAGCAAGATCCAGGCACTGCTCCCCGGCGTACCCAACCTGTCGTTCGACGTGACCGGCGTCGTCGGCGCACTCGCCGGCTATCTCCCGGACGGCATCGTTCCTTTCGTCGCCCGACAGGGTCGACGCCTTGGGCGTGTCCGCGATTCGGCGATCGGCCTGATGTCGGAATCGTGGGCTCGTCAACGTCAGCAGCTTGAGGCTTCGGCGCCCAGCCAGTCCGAGGTCGGAACGAGCCGCGGGCACTCGGAAACAATCGCGAACTGAATCCCCGGTTCCGACCGGCCTGTGCGGCCGGCGAGCATGTGGCCCTGAGCCACCGCCACTGGGCGTGCTGGCATTTGCCTCAGAAGCAAATGACACGAATAGAAGCGAGTCCTCCTGAGTCTTCTCAGGCAGGCGAGGGCGGGAGGATCGTGAAGGCTCTTGGAGGAGATCTGATGGCTCGGTTCGGTGCCCTCGCAAGCCGGCTTCGATCGAGGGTCATCGCTGGTGCTGCCGTCGTCGTCCTCGCGGGAGCCTTGGCCCCTGTGATCGTCTTGGCCGCCGGAGGCACCCACGAATCGCGACGCTCCCCGACAACCACCACCACGGTCGTGGGCGCGAGCGTGACGACGAGCCTCCCCGAAGCGCTGGGTGCGGTGCCGAGCACAACGCTCGTCGCTCGCCGGCCGTCCACGAGGCCGAGCCCACCGACGTCAGTGCCGTCGTGGCCCGTACCCCCGCGGATGACACCCGGGCTGTCGCCCCGGACAGCACCTGCCATGGCTCTCGACCGGGTGACCGGCCAGGTGCTCCTCTACGGCGGGCGCCAACCGTCGGACAGCGGCTCAGGACCGCCGTATCGATCGGATACCTGGATCTGGAAGAGTGGAGCCTGGACCCCGGTGAGCGCACCGACGCCCACGTTGACGATGGCGGTGATGGCGTGGGACCAGGCGTCATCACAGCTCGTTCTCGTCGGGGCGACCGATTCGGCCTTCGACGGCGGCAATGCCGACACGTTCGTGTGGACCGGTCGGTCGTGGCAACACGTCGCCACCGCAACCGGCGGTCCCGTCAATTTCGACTTCGGGTCCTTGGCCTTCGACCCGCAAGGCGGCCAAGGAGGCAGGCTGTTGCTGTGGGTGGCCGGAGTCCAGACCCCGAAGTCGTACACCGCCGCTCACCGGCTCTACGCGTGGGACGGGCGGCAGTGGGCGCTCATCTACGGGCCGGCAACCGACTGGGGATCCTCCCCTGACGAGATCGTGCCGGATCCTGGTCCGGTTGGATTCACGGGGCTCGGGTGGAGCTCTCGCAACCAGGGCGGCACTGAGCCCGGCGTCCTCTACCGACTGGTCACCACCGGGACGGTCGTGAGTTGGCAGGAAGAAGACGTCCCCGGCACACCCGGGTCGGTGGGTGAGTGGGCCTTCGACGACGGCCGCAACACGCTGGTGGTGTTGGGTGGCCAGGGGCGTCCGATCCCGGATACCGGTCCGAACATCGAGAGCACCTTCATCTTCGATGGGATCTCATGGACCAGTACTGCGCTGCCGGGCGCACTGGTCGATCGGGTCGGGGCCGGCATGGCGTACGACCCTTCGACGGGTGACGTCGTGCTCACCTGTGGCGAGATCGGACACGGGAATTCGGCTCCGTCCAGTTGGCCGACGCCGCCGACCGATACATGGGCCTGGGATGGCGGCACCTGGAAAGCGGTCGCGAAGGACTAGCTCACCTCTGCCGAGCTGGGATGGCGGCGGATACCGGCCGGCGCCGCGCCACGAAAGCTTCGGGCGGCACCGACCGGTATCGCGTCATCGTACGGCTACCTCGATGATCCTGACGATGACGAGGCCGAAGGCGACCACGAGATAGCTGCGCAGGACGAGGAGTCCCAACTTTCTCTGCGTCGACATCGCAGGGCGGGCGATCCGGGCGAGAGCAGGCATCCGCCATGTGCTCCGGTTCGGTGTCTCGGCGAGCACGTCGTCGACGGTCGTCGTGTCACGGTGCCGCTCAGCCCGCACGAGGAGCACGATCCCCCCGACCGTTCCTACGATGGCACCGATCGCGAGTAAAGCCATGATCTCCGGGCCGGAGATGGCCGGGAAGAGGACGCTGGCGGTGAGGACCACCGACAGGAGCACCAGCACCCAGACGATCACCCCCGCCAGCACGTTGAGCTTGCGGCCGTTCACCCATGGACCGAGCACGGCCTTGTCGTTGCACAGCAGCAGCAGGAACACCACCGCGCTTGGCAGCAATACGCCGGCCAGGGTCTGGACGCCTTCGGTGAGCAGCCCCAGCGGGACCCCCGGCGTTAGCACGAGAGCAGCTGCGACGACCATGAGGCCGGCGTAGCAGGCGTAGAAGCCCTTGGCCTTGGTGACTGGACGGTGCAGGGAGTGGTTGAAGCCGAGCACGTCCGCGCCGGCGTAGGCGGTGGCGAGGCCGACGGCGGATGCGCCGATGATGCTGGCGTCCAGAAGAGCGATGGCGAAGAGGTCACCGGCGGCGCGCGAAACGTACTTGCCGAGCCCCGCGGCCACACCGGCGGCGTCGGTGAAGTTGCCGAACCCAGGGCGCCCGGCGAACACCGCGGCTGAAAAGCCGAACATGGCCGCCGCC
>DASRBM010000034.1:0-5056 GCA_035653635.1 Acidimicrobiales bacterium
GTCCCGTGATGGATGCGGCAGATGGCGAGACGCCCGACATAGGGCGACGCGTCGAGGTTCGTGACGAGGGCCTGGAGCGGATGTCCCGGCTCGTGCTCGGGGGCGGGGATGTGCTCCAGGATGGCGTCGAACAGCGGACTCAGGTCGGTGCCGCTGTCACCGGCCGTCGTCGTGGCCCATCCGGCGCGGGCGTTGGCGTAGAGGACGGGGAAGCTGATCTGGTGCTCGGCCGCGTCGAGGTCGAGGAACAGCTCCTCGATCTCGTGCACCACCTCGGCCACCCGGGCGTCGGCCCGGTCCACCTTGTTGACGACCACGATGACCGGCAGATCGGCCTGCAGCGTCTTGCGCAGCACGAAACGGGTCTGGGGGAGGGGACCCTCGGAGGCGTCGACGAGCAGGAGCACCCCGTCCACCATGGAGAGCCCCCGCTCCACCTCCCCCCCGAAGTCGGCGTGACCGGGCGTGTCCACGATGGTGATGGTGACGCCGTCGCGCTGCACGGCCGTGTGCTTGGCCAGGATGGTGATGCCCTTCTCGCGCTCGAGGTCGCCCGAGTCGAGGACCCGGTCGCCGAGCTCCTTGCCGGCCCGGACGGCGCCGCTCTGGCGGAGCATGGCGTCGACCAGGGTCGTCTTGCCGTGGTCGACGTGGGCCACGATGGCCACGTTGCGCAGGTCCTGGCGCTGTTGCATAAGTGCTCCAGGCTACCGGCCGGGCTTCGACACCCCGTCCGGCGCGCCCCGGCGTGCCCGGCGGGGGACCTCCCGAGGCCGTCGCGGAGCGGGGATAACGTCGGTTTCGGCCCGCAACGGGGCCCCTTGCGGACAGGAGAGAGGCGACCATGATCCGAGGAGAGGGCACGGCCTTCGTGCGGGGCGTCACGCCCGACGACGTCTTCGACTTCGTCCTCGACCCCGCGCAGTACACCAAGGCCGACACCAAGATGGTGTGGGTGACGAAGATCGCCGACACACCGGACGGCATGATCGCCCGGGAGGACGGCAAGTTCATGGGTCGGTTCCCCGGATCGGTCATCACGCGCTACCGCTGGACCCGCCCCACCAGCATCGACGTCACCTTGGAGCACGGGCTGCCGAGGGCGCTGCACGCGTGGTTCGAGATCGAAGAGGTGCCGGGCGGCACCCGGGTGCGACACGTGGAGGAGATGGACTTCGGCCACGGACTGGCCGGCACGCTCTACGACGCCGTCGCCCGGGCATGGTTCGAGAAGTCGGTGGCGAAGGAGGTCGGCGAGATCGCCCGCCTCCTCGAGGCCGGCGAACGCGGGCGCGGGCCCGACGTCGACCACGGGACCCCTTGAGCGCGTCGTCACGGCGGGGCTCGCCGGCGACGGGCTGGGGATGACTTGGGGATCCGGACGCTCGCGACTGGGGACATCGCGGTCCGAACTGGGGACGAACCCAGAAATACTCGGGACAACATCAGGATTTCGCGTACGCCTATTGACCTCTTCCGGGCGCGGGCGCAAAGTGTGCACAGCCGGACGGAAAACGACCGCACGAACGGCCCGATGGGAACCGCAAGGAGCCCGACGGGACACGGGGTGCGGAGACGAACCGCCCGGTGAGGAAGGCGACGCGGCAGCGGAGGGTTCCCTGGGACCAGCTCATGCCACGCCGGCTCCGGGGGTCGTCCGACTCCGGGGCGCCGGTGGATCGTCTACCGAGGGCGACGGCCCCGAGGAGTGCGGGCGGCTTCGGCCGAACCGGCTACTCGGGGCTTCGCCGCGTCCGGGGTTCGTTCAGCTGACGACGAAGCCGCGTGCGCCCTGCGGCTGCTCGTCGGCCACCTCCACATGGCGCACGGCGGCCCACGCCGGCCCTTTGCGGCACCAGTCGATCATGGCGGCCACCGCGCCCTCTTCGCCTTCGAAGGCGGCCTCCACGCTGCCGTCCGCGGTGTTACGCACGAAGCCCGACACCCCGAGGGCCTCGGCCCGGCGGGCGCACGAAGCCCGGTAGCCGACACCCTGCACCCGGCCCTCGACGACGATGTGACGGCGGACGGTCAGGCCACCGACTCCCACAGCGCTTCGGGTCGTTCGCCCCGCCCCACCATGACGGCGAGCTCGGTGCGCACGACCGGCAGGTCGTCGGCATGGGTGATGCCGATGCAGCGTCCGGGCCCGTGCAGCACGGCCACGGTCTGCACATCGCCGCCGCCGGCGGGCCGGCCGGCGACCATGGAGCCCACCACCTCCGGCAGGAGCACCTCGTCGTCGGACGCCGGCTCGCCCTGCAGGCTGCCGTCGGGCTGCACCGTCGGGTGGACCTCGGTGACCGCCGCCTCGAGGACGGGCCAGATGCCGGGGCGGAAGCCCCACAGGTTCACCGAGACGAGCGTGCCGGGTTCGAGCGATGCCGGCTCCCGGCCGTCGCCGGCGGTGAAGGTGCCGTCCTCGTGGCGGGTGACGAGCTTGCGCTCGTCCATACGCGACAGGTTGCCGGCGTCGTCGGCCTGGAGAGTCCCCCGGGTCACGGGGTCGGCCGTCACGATGGTGTCGGACAGCCGGTAGGCGACATTGGCGTGGGTGGTGGCGCCGCGCAGATGGTCGACGAGGATGCGAAGGGCGGGCACGCCGTAGATGTCGTCCGCGTTCACGAGCGCGAAGGGCCGGTCGCCCACGAACTTCCGGGCCGACAGCGCGGCATGGGCGGTGCCGAGGGGGATGCTCTGCTCGGCGAGCGACACGCGCACCGTCACGGGCCACGTGCGTTCGATGTGGTACGTGATCGCGGGGCCGGTCTGCGGACCGACGACGACGACGATCTCGCCGAAGCCGGCGGATGCGGCGTCGCTCGCGTTCAGGTCGATGACCGCCTCGCCGTGGAGCCCCACCGGCGCGAGCGGCTTACACCCGCCGTAACGCTTGGCCATGCCCGCGGCCAGCATCACGAGGACCGGCGCGTCCGCCGGTGTGCCCGGTGTCACCTGCCACCCCACCGCAGCACGGCGCTGGCCCACGTCATGCCCCCGCCGAATCCGGACAGGAGCACGGTCGAACCCGGTTGCAGGCGCCCGTTGTCGAGCGCGTCGCACAGGGCGAGGGGGATCGAGGCCGACGACGTGTTGCCGTAGCGGTCGATGGTGACCACACAGCGGTCGTCGGGGATCCCGAGACGCTGGCTGGCGGCGAAGATGATGCGGGCGTTGGCCTGGTGCGGCACGAACAGGTCCACGTCCGCCGCCGTCATACCGGCCCGCTCGAGGGCGGCAGTGGAGGAGTCGACCACCGCTCGCACGGCGTGGCGGAAGATCTCCTTGCCGTTCATGTAGAGGTAGCCGCCGTGGTCGCACTTGAGCAGGTGTCGCAGCGACCCGTCCGCACCGAGATCCCAGCCGAGCAGTTCGCCCGGCCCGTCGACCGACTCGAGCACGACGGCGCCGGCGCCGTCGCCTACGAGCACGGCCAGCGTGCGGTCGTCCCAGTCGGTGATGCGCGACAGCGTCTCACTGCCTATCACCAGTATCCGGCGGGCTCCGGCGAGCACCAGCCCGTGTGCGGTGACGAGGGAGTAGACGAAGCCCGAGCACGCCGCGTTGACGTCGAAGGCGCCACCGGCCACGCCGAGCGCGTGCTGCACGGTGGCCGAGGTGCCGGGAACGGTCGCGTCGGGGGTGGTGGTGGCGAGGACGAGGACGTCGATCTCCGAGGCGTCGCGGCCCGCCCGCTCCAGGGCCTGACGGCCGGCGCCGATGGCGAGCTCGGAGGTCGTGCCCCCGATGCGGCGCTCCTTTATGCCGGTGCGCTCGGTGATCCAGGCGTCGCTCGTGTCGAGCCGGGCCGACAGGTCGTCGTTCGTGACGACCTTGTCCGGCACCGCCGAGCCCCAGCCGGTGATGACGGCGCCCACCTCAGCCTCCTTGCAGGACGTGCATGGCGACGACCGCGGCGTCGCGTCCCGACAGGATGCCGCCCGTGTTGACGGCGAGCGCGGTGCGGGCGCCGGGCTGCTGACGGTCGCCGGCCCGGCCCCGCAGCTGCAGGACGAGTTCGGCGATCTGGCACAGGCCGGTGGCGCCGAGAGGATGGCCGCGTCCCACGAGGCCGCCGCTCGGGTTGACGCACACCCGGCCGCCGACGCGCGTCGCGCCTTCGACGGTGCGGGCCCCGGCCTCGCCGGGGGCGAAGAACCCGAGCGACTCGAGGGCGAACAGCTCCTCGGCGCTGGTGGCGTCGTGGATCTCGGCCACGTCGACGTCCTCGGGACCGAGCCCGGCCGCCTTCCACACCTCGTCGGCCACCTCGGCCATGCGGTCGTGGTAGTCGAGCTGCCCGTCGCCCGAGCGCAGGAGACTGGCCCGCACCCGCGGGGCGCTCTTGCTCGCCCCCGTGGCGAGGACGACGGCCGCCCCGCCGTCGGTGAACGACGAGCACATGAGCCGGGTGAGCGGCGGGACGACCGACGGCGAGGCGAGGACCTCGTCGACGGTGACCGGGTCGCGGAACTGGGCGAGGGGATTGGCCGCCGCGTGGGCCCGCGCCTTCACCGTGGTCGCCGCGATCTCGCGGGCGGTGGTGCCGCGCTCTTCGATCTGGTGACGCACCCAGGTCGCGTTGAGACCCATGAGGATGCTGCCGGCGTCGTTGTGGAGCCGGCCCTGCAGCTCCCTGCGCTCGTCCGACGGGAGACCGTCCTCGATGCCCGCGAGGGTCTGGGCCCGGTCGCCGGTCCACATCTTCTCGACCCCCACGACGAGCACGGGCGACTGGCCGGCCGCGGCCGTGGCCACCCCGAGATGCAGCGCGGAGGAGCCTCCGGCACACGAGTTGTCGACATTCACGATGCCGGCCGAGCCGGTGTCGACGCCGCGCAGCCAGCTCTGGCCCCGGATGCAGCCCTGATCGGCCAGCCTGCCGCCGAGGGCGTTCGCCATCACGACGAGCCCGACCTCGGAGGGCGTCACCCCGGCGTCGGCGAGGGCCTCGCCGACCACCTGCCGGGCCATCGCCTCGGGCGTCATGTCCCGCCGGCTCATGGACGTCATGCCCACGCCGACGATGCTGACGTCCTGCTTCACGGCCACCTCA
>DASRBM010000035.1:0-3133 GCA_035653635.1 Acidimicrobiales bacterium
CATCTTCCGCTACGTCTTCGGCGGCGCCGTGGCGCATCTCGGCGGCGTCTCCTACGTCGACTTCGTGGTGCCCGGCTTCGTCACCACCGGCGTGCTGTTCACGGGCATGGGTGCCGCGTCGGGGGTGGCCGAGGACGTGCAGTCCGGCTTCGTCGACCGGCTGCGCAGTCTCCCCATCGCCCGCAGCTCGCTCGTCGCGGGGCGCATGGTGGCGGACGCCGGACTGCTCGCCTGGGGCCTCGTGGTGACCACGGCCGCGGGTTTCGCCGTGGGCTTCCGCCTCCACGGCAGCGTCGCCGGTGGAGCGGCCGCCCTCGGTCTGTGCCTGCTCTACGGGCTCGCCTTCGACGCCCTCTTCGTCACGAGCGGGCTCTATGCCGGCAGTGCCCAGGCGGCCCAGGGGACGTCGTTCCTCGTGTTCCCGCTGTCGTTCGTATCGAGTGCCTACGTCCCGGTCTCCACGATGCCGTCGTGGATGCAGCCGGTGGCCCGGTGGCAGCCCATGACCGCGATGGTGGACTCGGTCCGCATCCTGGCCGACGGTCCCGCCACGGCAAGGACGCTTGGGCACCCGCTGCACGAGTACCTGTTGCTGTCGCTCGCCTGGTGCGCGGTGCTCCTCGTCGTGTTCGTGCCGCTCGCCGCCGCCCGGTTCCGCTCCTCGTGATCGGTCCGGAGGTCGCGACCGGGGGTCCGGTCAGGCCAGCACTGGGAGCGACGGGAACGACCCTCCGAGGAAGTCCTTCGGCTCGGCACCGAGCACGTGCTCGAAGACCGCCGCGTACACGGAGCGGAAGTCCGTGTCGGCGACGAGATTCCCGTCGTCGTCGAGTTTGGTGAGGCTCGGCGCGTCGCCGTAGAAGCCCCCCTTCACGTGCGGTCCCGCCAGGAGGACCACGTTGGCCGTCCCGTGGTCGGTGCCGCCGCTCGCGTTGGCGGCGACGCGGCGCCCGAACTCGGTGTGGACGAGCACGGCGACCGGTCGGCTTCCCGGCGCGGTCCCCACCCGGGAAAGGAAGGCCGGAACGGCCGAGTCGAGCTCGGACAGCAGCGCCTGCTGCGTCGCCGCCTGGTCGGTGTGCGTGTCGAAGCCCCCGAGACTCACCGCGTACACCTTCGTGGGGACCTTGGCCTCGATCATGGTGGCGACGAGGTCGAGCTGCTGTGAAAGCACGGTGCTCGTCGAGCGCCCGCCGCCGCCCTGGGTGATGGCGAGGGCGCCGGCTTGTCCGCCCTCGAGGTTCGTGGTCGCGCCGGAGGAGCCTTTCTGCGGCGCGTCGAGGACCGGCGCCAGCGTCCGCTCCACGGTGAGCAGATCCGAGCCGGAGCGGGCGATGTCCCCCTCGAGGACCGCCGCGCCCCGGGTGGCCGACGCCATCGCCGCGTAGGCCGCCTGCTGCTGCGGCGTGCCCGGCAGCGTGAGTGGCGGGGGCGGTACGGCGGCGCCCTGGACGTGCCCGCCCATGAGGGCCAGCGGCACGATCGGGCCCACGGACACCGCCCGCAGGGGATCGTCCCCACCCGAGTCGAGCCATCGCCCGATCCACCCGGTGCTCTGGTCGCCGTCGGGCGTGGCGCTCTGCCAGATGTCCATGGACGCGAAATGGCTGAGGTTCGGGTCCGGATACCCGACACCGTGGACGACGGCCAGCTGCCCGGACTGGAAGAGCTTCTGGAAGCCGGACATGGCGGGGTGCAGGCCGAACCCGTCGGACAGCGGCAGCACCTTGTCGGCGGCGATTGCCACCGGGCCCCTCGCCGGCGCGTAGGCCGGGTCCTCGTACGGCACCACCGTGTTGAGCCCGTCGTTGCCGCCGTAGAGCGTCAGCAGCACGAGAACGGGGCCGTCGGCCGCGGTGGCGGACGACGACGGCGCCAGCCGGTGCGACCCGAGCAGGTTCTCGATCGAGCCGGCGGGCCACACCGTCACGCCGAACGCCGCCACTCCTGCAGCGCCCAGACCGCCGGCGATCAGGAACCCCCGTCGCGAGATCCGCCGCGTCGGGTCGTGCGCGCCGGCGGCATCGGGCGCTCCGGTGACGTCGTCGGGCTCCATCGGCTCCATCTCAGTTGGCCACGAATTCGGGGGAGGCGAGCGCGAGCGCGACCAGCGACGGCGGGTCGGACGCCAGCTTCGCCAGCGCGGCGGACGTGTGCGAGGAGAACGAGTCGACCGACAGCATCGACGCGACGGCCTCCACCCGGTCTCCCGGGGCGACGTCGACGACCGGCGACAGGTCGGCAGCCGGCGCGGCGGTGACCGAGTTGGCCCACTTCCAGCGGGCCAGCGCCGAAGCGGTGGAGAGCCAGCGGGCGTTCTGCGGCCATCCGCCGACGCTCGGGGGATCGAACGGGACCTGGCCGAGGGACGCGAGGACGGGCAGCACCGGGGGGTCGCCCTGGGCCACGGCCTTCGGGAGGAAACCGAGGGCCTTGAGCCCACCGGCCACCCATTCGACCGGCTGCTTCACGAGGCCGCCGCGGGTGCGGGCAGAACAGAACATCGGGTGGAGGAAGATGGACCGCAGCAGGTTCGTCACCGACAGATCCGCGCCGTAGCCACCCGCCAGACCCGAGACGAGGGGATCTCCGGGTGGCAGCGGGTAGGCGAGGAAGCTCCAGAACCGGCTCGCCACCCACCGGGCCGAGGCCGGGGTGCGCGTGGCGATGGCGATGACCTGCTCCCCGCTGTCGACGCCGGCGGTGCCGAGGAAGGTCTGGGGGGTGTCGTCGTGGAATCTGGGCTCAAAGGCGAATGCGCCGGTGGCGATGTCGAAGCGCCACCCGGTGAAGCACACGGCGGCTGCAGTGACGTCGGCCTGGGTGTAGGTCCCGATGCCCATGGTGAACCGTTCCATCAGCTCGCGGGCGAAGTTCTCGTTGGGATGTCCCTTGTTGTCGGTGGCGGCATCGAGCCAGACGAGCATTGCCGGGTCCTTGGCCACGGCCAGCGTCAGTGTGTCGAAGGAGCCCGCACCCCGCGTCCGGAAGAGCTCGTTCTGGGCGAGCATGAGGCTCGGGAACTGCACCTTGGAGACCGCCGTCGGGAACTGGTTGTGCAGGAGGAGCGCCAGCTTCTCGGTGAGGGGGTTGTCGGCCGCCATCATGCGAGCCACCCACCACGACACCAGGC
>DASRBM010000036.1:0-9790 GCA_035653635.1 Acidimicrobiales bacterium
GCGATGCCGAAGGAACGGACGTCGCCGCCCTCGCGGTAGACGACCCGGGCGTTCGCCACCTCGTAGTAGCCGACGCGGTTGCTGCACACGCCCGGGGGAACCCAGTGGGCGTACTGCTCGGGCACGACCACCTGCACCAGGGTGGCGTCGGCCGGTGGGGTGAGCAGCCCGTGGGCGGCGCCGATGTCGGCGCCGTACTCGGCGACCAGGCGGTTCTGGAAGTCGGCGGCCGGATCGGCCACCGTCTTCACC
Organism: Acidimicrobiales bacterium; assembly: GCA_035653635.1. GTDB lineage: Bacteria > Actinomycetota > Acidimicrobiia > Acidimicrobiales > UBA8190 > DASRBM01. Next base: position 253 of record DASRBM010000036.1, read on the forward strand.
TGCAGGTAGGCCGACTCCGGGAAGAAGGCGGGCACGGCGGCGGCGACCGAGTCGGCCACGATCCCGTTCCACAGCGCCGTCATGGCGGCGGTGAAGCCGGGACTCGAGGCGGGGGGCAGTGCGTCGGTCTGGGGCAGCGTCCCCGGGTCGGTGGTGGTCGTGCTCGACGCGACGGTGGCCGGCGCGGTGGTGGTCGTCGTGGCCCTCGGTGCGGGCGGGCTCGTACAGCCGGCGCCCGCCACGAGGGCGGTCACGGCGACCGGGGCGAGGAGGCGACCGACACGCGACACGTGGCGGATCTTCCCAGGGCTGCTCGGGGAGGTCACGACGCCTGCCGGTATGGCAATGTCATCCCCGTGGCGGGGGACGACGGACTCGCAGCGGAGGTGGAGCGCCTCGGACGGCGCCTCAACCTGCTCGAGGCGACCTTCGCCATCGAACAGCTCAAGGCCGTCTACGCCAATCTGCTCGACAGCCGGTACGTGCGGGGCGAGCTCGTGGAGCCCGCCCTCCTCGAGCGGCTGGCCGGCCAGGTGGCCGAGCTCTTCACCGAGGACGCCGTCTGGGACGGTGGCCGCGCCCTCGGCGTCGCCACCGGCAGACAGGCCATCGCCGAGCGGCTCGGCACGCCCACCCTCGATTTCGCCCGCCACATCTTCGTGAAGCCGCGCATCACGGTGGACGGCATCCACGCGGAGGCCCGCTGGGACGTGCTGTGCCCGTGCCGCACCCTCGACCGACGGTCGTGGTGGATGTGCGGCTACGAAGACGACGAGTACCGACTCGAGGACGGTCGTTGGTTGCAGTCGCGCATGACGCTCACCACCTTGGTCATGGCACCGGTGGGCGCAGGCTTCGACCGCATCTTCGGCTGACGCGATGGCGCCGGACTGGGTCGACGTCGCCCGACGCAACAGTCGCTCGGTGCAGACGACGATCGGCTGGATCTTCTGGGATCCCGGCGCGGTGAGGCGCTACGAAGCGCTCGGGCTTCCGGGACCGCTCGGCTACATCGCCGCCCGAGCCGCGCCCCTGGCCGCGGCCGGACCCGACGCGGTGGTGGCCGCCTTCGGGTCGATCAGCGCGCCGGCGATCCGGGCCACCTTCGCGCTCGTCCCCGACTTCCTGCCGTTCTGGGACGCCCGGGACGCGGCGGTCGTCGAAGGGCTCGCCGCCTACGCTCCGGCCATCTGCGCGCCGCTGGAGCGATTGGGCCCGCTGCTGTGGTCCGTGGTGGAGCAGCTGCCCACCGTCGGCCGGGTCCTGTTCGGTGCCCATCTGCGCATGCCGCGTCCGGCCGAGCCGCTCCTCGCCGGCTGGCACGCCGTCAACTGCGTGCGCGAGTGGCGGGGCGACACCCACTGGGCGCTCGTGGCGGCGGCGGGGCTCACCGGCATCGAGGCATCCATCCTGCACAACGCCTGGTTGGGATACGAACGGGACTGGCTCCCCCGCTCGCGCGGCAGTACGCCCGAGGAGATCGCGGCCGGCTGGGAGCGGCTCCGCCACCGGGGACTGGTGACGGGCGACGAGGTCAACGCCAGGGGCGTGGCCCTGCGCCAGCAGATCGAGGACGACACCGACCGCCTGGGCGCCGTCGTGTGGGAGCTCCTCGGCGCCGAGGAGTCGGACCGCTTCGCCGCCGATCTGGAGCCGCCCTGCGAGCTGCTCCTCGCCCGGGTCGACGAGACTGCCGGACCGAACTACCAACCGGCATCGCGCCTGCGCACGCGCTGACCGCCGAGGAGGCGAAGCGCTACTCGTCCTCCGCGCCGCCGTCGCGCACGGCCGGCACGATGCCGCCGCAGCGCATGCACGACGCCGCCGGGTGGTCGGGATCGGCCACGTGGACCAGTCCCCCGCAACGCGCGCAACGCCAGATGACCGGTGACTGGGAGCCCGAGAGCCGAGCCGGACGGGACAGCTCCGACCTGTTGCGCACCGACTCCTCCGTTTCCGTCGCCGCCGACCGTGTGCCCCGCTGCGTCCGGGTCGAAGGTAACCGGGAGGGTTCGAACTCGCAAAACGCGTGGCCCGTCAGCCGGACGCGCCCTCGGCGCGCCACAGGGCCGCGGCGTCGCCCCACGGGCTCCGACACGGCGGTCCGTCGGCGAATGCGAAGAACGGGGGCGCGTCGCGTTCGGACGGCACCTCGACGAGTCCCGACCACCGCGTGCCGTAGTGGTCGGCGTGGACGCAGGCGGCGGTGGTGAAGGCCGGTCGGACAGATCCGTTTTCCTCGGACACGGCCGGAACGTGGTCGGCGAGGACGGTGCGAATCCGCCGTCGTCGGTCCGCGGCCGCGAGCGACTCGAGATCGGCGCCCAGCAGCGCGCGCACGTGCGCCGCCTTGTCCGAGGGCTCGTCGATGGCCTGGTTCTCGAGCACGTGGACGCCCGGCTGGAGAGGGGTCACGTGGAGATGCGGGCCCCTGGACAGGTCGAGGGCGTACAGGTCGTCGCGGTCCCCGACGAGCAGCCAGGCAGGGTTGTAGGCGGACGGGTCGACCGTCCGCTCGGCGTCGGCCACCGCCTCGGCTGCCGTACGAGCACCGGTGAGCAGCAGCGGGAGCGCTCCGCGCGACCGCTTGGCCGGGTCGCGGCCCTCGGGCAGGGGGCGGTTCGTCAGGCCGGCGAAGACGCCGTGCTCGTTGACGGCGAGCCAGGTGCCCCCGGCCTCCTCGTCACGCCCGCCGAGGATCCTCGGCCCCGCCCCCCGGAGCACCGCCATGGGCACGGCCGGCCGCTCCAGGCGCTCGTCGCGGTTGGCCCCGACGACGAGCGGCGCGTCGGCTGCCACCCGGGAGAGGACGATCAAGAGACACCGGACGACTGTAGGCCCCTGCGTGCGGGTACCCGGCGCCGCGTGTTGGCCGCCGGCGGCGCTGCTGTGGTACGGCTTGCCCCATGGCGGCAGGGCGGACGAAGGCGGCAGCGGCCGGGTTGGCGGTGGTAGCGGTGGTGCTGGCGATCGGCGCGCCGGTGGTGGCGGGCGCGGGGCCGGTCCCGGGTTCGCCGGCCTACATGGCACGCGACGTGCGCAACATGGTGGACGCGTTCGGGCGCGACACCGCCGAGCTGACCAGCCCGGCGTACGTGGCCGGTCTTCCGGTCACCGTGGCCCGGCAGTACGTGACCCAACTGCGGGCGCAAGCGGCCGACGCCACCAGTCCCGCGATCACCGGCGGCAACCTGGTGCCGGGCTGGAACGCCGGGAACCCGGATCGGGCCGGTTGGGCCGGCCGGCGCGGACGCGAGCGACTGGTGCGCTTCACCGCCGCCGACGGCGCCCTCCTCGTCGGCCATCTCTACGCACCGCTCGCCGGCGCCCGCGACCCCTACACGGGCGCGGTCCTCCCGGCGACCATGCCGGGCGTCGTCATGGTCAGCGGCTCGATCCAGGCGTCCGCCGGCGTCTACTCATGGCTGGCCGAGGACCTGGCGGAGCGGGGCTATCTGGTCCTGCTCTTCGATGTGCAGGGCCAGGGACAGAGCGAGACCTTCCCCCACGAGGGCCCCGTGGCGGCACTCCCGGGCTGCGGTTCGGGCGGCGGAGCGGACCAGGCGACGCCGTGTGCCGGCGTCCCCGCCGAGCAGCAGGCCAACTTCGACGACGACGCCGAGGACGCCATCACCTTCTTCCTCTCCACGCCCGGCACGCCGTACGCCAACACCGCCGTCGGCACCAGGCACGTGGACGGGTTCAACCCGTGGTGGGCGCTCTTCGACCGCACTCCCGACCCGGCGTCCGCCACGCCGGGGCGCACCACGAGGTTGGCCCTCATCGGGCACTCGACCGGCGCCGTCACGGCGTCCTACCTGCAGGGCGTGGACAGCAGGATCGAGGCGGCCGTGGCGCTCGACAAGATCACGGCGACGCCGAACGCCATCGAGGACGACAAGGCGGAGCTCGGCTCCCTGCCCGGTCCGGTGACGCCGGTCGTGCCCATCCTCGGCATGCAGTCGGAGTACGGCTTCGAGCCGCAGCCCTACTGGGAGGCGAGCTGTTCGTCCTTTGAACCGTGCCCGGCCGCCCCCGGAGGTGGCGTGTCGATCCCCGATCTCCGCCAGGCACCCGATCCCAACCGCGAGGAGGCCACCGGTTTCGACACGTGGGTCGCCGACGGCGTCGACTCCATGGTGGTCGTGCCCCGTGCCTCCACCCACCTCGACTACACCGACGAACCGCCGATCCTGCCGGCTTCGGTGTGGGGCCAGGCCATGGCGAGTTACTACGTCCAGGCCTGGCTCGCCAAGTACCTGCAGCACGACACCACGGCGGACGGCCGCCTGCTGACGTCGAGCATCCCGTACCTGGAGCCGGTCGGCCACGGCGTATGGAAGCCCATCACCGTCGCCCGTGACGCGCATCTGTCCTTCTACTTCTGCTCCGGATACGCCTTCCATACGGCCGGGGGCGGCACGGCCGTGGACCACGACATCGTCGGCGACGGCTGTCACTGAGCGAACCGTCCACCCGGGCCGCCGGGTCGACGCGCCGCGACGGCCGGGGCTACCGTCGCCCCGGGGGCCAGGCAGGGTGGAGGCATGGATGAGGCGGATCATCCTGGTCGCCGCGATGGCGGTCGCGGTCGTGTCGTCGGCACTCGGCACCGGCGCGTCGAGCGGGCCGCGCCACGTGTCCGTGGCGGCAGCGGTGGACCTGTCGGCATGCGCGCCTCCCCCCGATGCGAACCACCCGTTCGTGCTGGCCGTGGGCAGCGTGAAATGCCAGGACGTGCGCGACTCGGCCGACCTGCTCGGTCCCCGGATCGCCGTCCCCTTCGAGTACTACGTGCCGGCCGACTGTGCGGTCAGCGGTGTCAGTTGTCCGGTGCTGTACCTGCTGCACGGATTCGGCGGGGACTTCACCGAGATGCTCGGCACACCGGGCACCATGACCTCGGCCTGGATCCAGGCCGAGACCAAGAGGCCACCGGCCGGGTTCGAGGCAGACCCGTGGAACTACGCCGACCCCGGTACGTGGAGCTCGGACGGGGTGGCGCCGCTCGACATGATCCTGGTGGCACCCCTCGGGCAGACGCTCGCCGACGGATGGGGGCCCCCGGGCGGCGGCATGGACAGCTACTGGGTGGACTGGAACCCGCGCTATGCCCTCAAGGGGGATCAACAGCGCTACGCCACGCCCGCTCCGCGTTTCGCCTCCTTCGTGACCCAGGAGCTGCCCGCCTTCGTCGACCGGTACCTGCCGGCGATCGGCGGGCGGTCCGGGCAGGCCATCGCCGGAGTGTCGCTCGGCGGATACGGCTCCTACGACCTCGGTCTGCAGCACCCCGACGACTACGCCGTCATGGAGTCGGTGTCGGGGGCCATGAACTTCCTCTTCGCACCGGCACCCCAGCCGGGCATGGTGACCCTGCCCCCGGGCGTGCAGCCGCCTGTTTCCGTCACCTACGAGCGCCTGCCGGCGGCGACGGGCGCGGTGTCCGGCCTGCCGCTGCCGAGCCAGATCGGCACGTTCACCACCGCCCTCGACGCCTTCGGGGACCCCGTCGCCGACCAGGCCTACTTCCGGGGCAACATGCCGACCGACCTGGCCATGAACGGGCGCGCCTATGGCGCCTCGGGTGATCAGCTGCTCGGTATCGACGGCTTCGTGAACGACATGGTGCCGGAGCAGGCGGTCACCGGTGACCCGGCGGCACTCCAGAACGACCTCAGCAGCGAGCCGTTCGAGAACATCGTGTTCCCCATGAACCTCGAGATGGAGCTCGCCTTCGTCCAGCAGCAGGTGCACAACCGCTTCGCCGTGCACCAGGGGAACCACACCGACGTGTACCGCAACGCCTGGTTCCGAGGGCTCGAGGAGTACGCGTACGCCCGCTTGGCCCACGGACCGGTCAGCGCCCCGCCGGTCGTACCGGCCACATTCGACTACCGCAGCATCAGCACGAACTTCTCCATCTGGGGCTGGCAGTTCGTCGTCGACCGCCAGCCGGTCGAGTTCCTGACCTTGCGGGGCGTGCGCTGTGACGGCCTCACCCTGCAGGGAACGGGGACGGTGCAGGTGACCGTGCCCGACGCCTGCCATACCGGCCTCGGTGGCCTGGCGACCTTCTCCGTCGACCTCGGGAATTCCTATCCGGTCGACGACCCCGCCGCGCTCGGTGCCCTCCCCTTCTACGGCCACGTCGTGACGGTGCACCTGACACCGCTTCCCTGACGCGTCGGTGTCTGCCCGGGGCGGAGGACCTTCTCCCCTGGTGACGGGCACGACCCCCCACTACACCGGCGCGGGGAGGTCGGCAGATGCGACGCACGATCGCGCTCCTCGGCGCAGCGGCGACGGTGGTGGTCGGGGCGGGGGTGCTGGGCGCCTGCGGATCGTCGGCCCCGGCCGGCCCCCGCGTCACCGTCATGACCCGCAACCTCGACGAGGGGACCGACTTCGGCCCTCTGGTCCACGCCACGAGCGCGGGCGCCTTCCTGTCGGCGGCCGCCGCCACTTGGCAGGAGGTGCAGGCGAGCGACATCCCCGGTCGCGCTGCCGCGGTGGCGGCGGAGATCGTGGCGGCCAAGCCGGATCTCGTCTCGATCGAAGAGGCCTCCATCTGGCGGACCGGTCCACTGCTCAAAGGTCCGGCCACCACGGTCGTGTACGACGCCCTCGCCTCGTTGCAGCGCGCGCTCGACGACACCGGCAGCGGCTATCGCACCGTGGTGGTGCAGCAGGAGGCCGATCTCGAAGGTCCGTCGTCGCTCGGCTATGACATCCGGGTCACCGACGAGGACGCCATCCTCGCCCGCAGCGCTCTCTCGCTGTCGAACGTCCGGTCGGGCCATTTCTCCCACGTCCTCACCCTCACCCCGGTGGGCGTGAAGGAGACGATCCTCCGAGGCTGGACCTCGGTCGACGCCCGCATCGGGGGCAAGAGCGTCCACTACGTGGAGACGCACCTCGAGTCGTTCGACAACGCCGTGCAGAAGGCCCAGGCGCAGGAGCTCGTCGCCGGGCCGGCCCGCTCCAACCTGCCGGTGATCGTGGCCTGTGACTGCAACACCGGGCCGCGGGTGACCCCGACCTACGGCTACCTGGTCGGCGCCGGAGGCCTCCACGACGCCTGGACCGCGACCAATTCGGGAGCGGGGCTCACGTGGCCGCTGCACAAGGAAGACCCCTACGGCGCCTCAGCCACCCCGAACCAGCGGATCGACCTGGTGCTCTTCAAAGGGGGTGTCTCCGCCGTCAGCGCGCGGCTCGTGGGCACCGGCCCCGGTGACCGGACGGCGGCGGGGTTGTGGCCGTCGGACCACGCCGGCGTCGTCGCCACCCTGGCACTCACCTCCTGACCGTCAGCTCGGCAGGTGCAGCACCGCCCTGTCCGGGGCCGGCAGCAGGCGGCGACCGATGATCGGCATCAGCTCCTCGACCGGCAGTGCCGGCGCGAACAGCAGCCCCTGTCCGTAGGGGCATCCGAGGCGGGTGAGGGCGGCGGCCTGGGCCGGATGCTCGATCCCTTCGGCCACCTGGAGGAGCCCGAGGCTGCGTCCCATCGAGACGATCGAGTCGACCAGTGCCTCGCCGTTGGGCGAACCCATCTCCTGCACGAAGGAGCGGTCGATCTTGATCGTCCGCAGCGGGAACTGGTGCAGATAGCTGAGCGACGAGTAGCCGGTGCCGAAGTCGTCGAGGGCGAGGGCGATGCCGCGGGAGTCGAGATCCTCCAGACAGGCCATGACCCCGTCGTCACCGTCGAGGAGCACGCTCTCGGTGATCTCGAGGATGAGCTCGCCCGGCCACACGGCGTTGCGGGCGAGCACGTCGTCCACCATGACGACGAAGCCGTCCTGGCGCAGCTGCCGGGGCGACACGTTGACGCTCATGCGCAGGCCGTCGTGGGAGCCCGGGACCAGGCGCAAGCGGGTCAGGTCCTGACAGGCCTGGTCGAGGACCCACTCCCCGAGCTCGATGATGAGGCCCGTCTCCTCCGCGATGTCGACGAACTCCGACGGCGGGAGCAGGCCCCGGTCGGGGTGCTGCCAGCGCACGAGGGCCTCGACCGCGCTCACGTGCCCGTCGCGCAGGTCGACGATCGGCTGGTAGTGGACGACGAACTGCGAGGGCGACAGGGCGGCCTCGAGGGCGTTGCGCCGCTCCAGTCGTGACAGCGCCGCCGCATGCAGGCCGGGTTCGTAGAAGCGGTAGGTGCGCTTGCCCGCCTCCTTGGCCGCGTAGAGGGCGAGATCGGCCTGGCGCAGAAGCTCGCCGGCGTCGCTGCCGGTGGCCGAGTCGACGGCCACGCCGATGGTGGCACTCGCCATGAGCTCGATCCCCTCGAGCTCGATGGGCACCGAGAAGGACTCGAGGATGCGCTGGGCCAGGGTGGTGGCGTCGTCGGACCGGGTGTCGTCGAACTCCACGCAAACGGCGAATTCGTCGCCTCCGAGCCGGGCCGCGGTGTCGCCGTGGCGCAACACGTCGCTCAGGCGCTTGCCGATCTCGATGAGGAGCCCGTCGCCGGCCGCGTGGCCGAAGGTGTCGTTGACGAGCTTGAAGTCGTCGAGGTCGAGCAGGAGGACGGCCACCGACGTGTGCTGGCGGAGGCTGCGGTTCATGGCGTTCTGCACGCGGTCGTTGAACAGCGCCCGGTTGGCCAGGTTGGTCAGGCTGTCGTGGAACGCCCGGTGGCGCAGCTCGTCCTCGAGGCGCTTGCGCTCGGTGACGTCGCGCATGGTGAGAGCGATGCCGGCCACATCGCGATTGGCGAGCAGGTCGTTGGCCACCACCTCCATGACGAGCGTGCGGCCCTCGGCGTGGCGCACCCGCCATTCGGTGCGCTGGGGGCTCGAGCTGTGGCCGGCGAGCATGGACTGCAGGAGCGCGAGCGCACGGGTGACGTCCTCGGGCTCGAGGAGCGACGTGATGGAGAGCCCGGCGAGGGCGTCGCCTTCGTAGCCGAGGACAGTCGACACCGAGGGCGTCTCGGCCACTAGCCGGCCGTCGGGCCGGGCGATCAGGATCAGGTCGGAGGCGTTCTGGACGAGGGCGCGGAAGCGGGCCTCGCTGCGGCGCTCATGGACGAGACGTGCGAGCTCGATGCGCTCCACCGCCAGGCCCACGAGCACGGCGATCGACTCCAGCACGGCCATGGCGTCCGACGACAGCGGCCGGCGCAGCCCGACGACGAGCTGGCGCCTCGTGCCCGCGCTCTCCCCCAGGGAGAAGGCCGACCAGGCGAGGCCCTGCAGGCCCAGAAAGGCGGCGTGTCCTTCGGGCAGCGTGACCCGGGCGCGCCCGTCGCTGGCGCTGACGTGGTCAATGCGGATGGCGCTCTGCTCCAGGGTGTGGGGACGCGCCTTCGCCACCACGGCGCCGTCGGCACTCTGCTCGCTCACGAGCACAGCCGCCGTGAGCGGCCCGGCCAGGCCGGCCACGGCCTCGAGGGCGACGCTGTACATGCCTTCCACATCGGCCGTCGTGAGCAGGCGCTCACCCGTGTCGCGCAGGAGGTGCTCGTTCGTGGCGAGCAGGGCCTGCTGGCGGGTGACGCTCGTCAGGCGCAGGAGCACGAGCAGGA
>DASRBM010000037.1:0-3790 GCA_035653635.1 Acidimicrobiales bacterium
GAGCCCGAGGGCGGTCACCCCGGCCGAGTTCACGACCCACATGGCGCCTGAGCGGTGCTGGAGGCGGACGGGTCCACCGGGCGCCAGGTCGTCGAGCACCCGGCGATCGAGGTCCCCGGCCACCGACTCGTGGTAGCCGATGGCCCGGCGCCACCCCCGGCGGTCGACCGGGGCGGCGGCGAGGGCCCGGGCCAATCCGGCCCGCCCGGCGACGTCGCCGGGTCCCACCGCCACCGAGCGGCCCGCGGCGACCAGGGCGCGCAGATGGAGATGGTGGTCGTGCAGCCCAGGCAGGACAAGGCACCCGCCCACGTCGAGCACGTCCTCGTGCGGCGCGAGGTCGAGCGTGGGCGCCGCCGCCTCGATCGTCCCGGCCCGGATGCGCAGGTCGAGGCGGGGGCCCGGATCGAGGCGGAGGCCCTCGGCCCCGGTCGTCGCCGCCCAGTCCGGCACCCGTCCCCCGCGTACGAGCAGGGACCGAGCGGAGGGGCCGTGCGCCACGGCCGGGATTGTAGAAAGGCCTGCCCGGCGCAGTTTTTGATTTGACGTCAAATTTGATGTTGGTGCCGGTCGGGCTGTTCAATGGACGAGCACCCCCGGCCACCGAAGCGGACCCGAGGGGTCGGTACCCGAGGAGGACCCCGTGACCGAGGCCGTCATCGTCTCCGCCTGCCGCACCGCCATCGGCACCGCCTTCCGGGGGACGCTCGTCGACACCGATCCCTTCGACATGGCGAAGCTCACCATCGGCGAGGCCGTCGCCCGCTCCGGTCTCGACCCCGAGGTCGTCGACGACATCGTGATGGGCGAGACCCTCGCCGGCGGAGGCGACATCGCCCGTTACGCCGCCATCGAGGCGGGATTGGTGGGCGTGCCCGGGGCGGCCGTGAACCGCCACTGCGCCTCGGGGCTGGCGGCCGCCAACACGGCCGCGGCGAGCGTCATCGCCGGCATGGACCGCGTCGTGGTCGCGGGCGGCGTGCAGTCGTCGTCGCTCATGGTCCGCTCCACGCGTCGCGTCGCCGGCACCGACGACGCCCGCGACTGGATGTCGCCCAGCCATCCTGAGACGCCCGACGCCCCGACGCTCGACATGTCGATCACCGTCGGCTGGAACACGGCCCAGCTCGCCGGCATCAGCCGCGAGGCGATGGACGAGTGGGCCTACCACTCGCACCGCAAGGCGATCGACGCCATCGACAACGGTCGCTTCGAGGAGGAGATCGTGGCCGTGGACGTCGTGCGGCGCGACGGCACGAAGGTGCGCTTCGCCGTCGACGAGCACCCGCGGCGCGACTCGTCGCTCGAGAAGCTGGCCGCGCTGAAGCCCCTGCACCCCGAGATCGAGGGCTTCAGCATCACCGCCGGCAACTCGGCCGGCATCAACGACGGGTCCGGGTCCATGGTGATCGCGTCCTCCGACCTCGTCGACGGCGAGCGGGTGCAGCGCCTCGCCACCATCCGCTCGTGGGCGGCGGTGGGCGTGCCGCCGGCCGAGACCGGTCTCGCCCCGGTGAAGGCCATCCCGAAGGCCCTCGCCCGCGCCGGCCTGGAGCTGAAGGACGTCGCCCTCTTCGAGATCAACGAGGCCTTCGCCTCGATGTGCGTCGCCACCGTGCGCCAGCTTGGCATCGACCCCGACAAGGTGAACCCGAATGGGAGCGGCTGCTCCCTGGGGCATCCCATCGCCATGACCGGATCGCGCATGCTCACCACCCTCGCCTACGAGCTGCGCCGGCGCGGCGGCGGCATCGGCGTCGCCGCCATGTGCGCCGGCGGCGGCATGGGGTCGGCGACGGTCATCGAGGTCTGAGCGCCCACCCGGAGACGGCCGACGGAGCGAGCAGTACCATGCCGCCGGTGCCGACACGCCCGACGCTCACGACACTCAAGCTCGAGGTGCGCGACGGCGTCGCCACCGTGACCCTCGACCGCGCCGAGCTGCTCAACGCCTTCGACGAGCAGATGCAGGGCGAGCTCGCGTCGGTGTGGCAGTACCTCCGCCACGAGGACGACGTACGGGCCGTGGTCCTCACCGGCAGCGGCGAGAAGGCGTTCTGCGTCGGCATCGACCGCGCCGAGATCCCCGAAACCGAGTACGACCCGTTCACCTACGAGGACCCCGGTCGCCGGCTCGGGCCGAAGGCGCAGGGTCTGTGGAAGCCGGTGGTGGCGGCGGTGAACGGGATGGCGTGTGGCGGCGCCTTCTACCTGCTCGGCGAGAGCGACATCGTGATCGCCGCCGAGCACGCCACCTTCTTCGACCCGCACGTGACCTACGGATTGCCGGCCGCCTTCGAGCCGGTCCTGCTGACGGGTCGGGTCGCATTCGGCGATGTGCTGCGCATGACCCTCATGGGCGCCCACGAGCGCGTCTCGGCCGCCACGGCGCTGCGGATCGGACTGGTGAGCGAGGTGGTGGCGGCGTCCGAGCTCATGACCACCGCCACCGAGCTGGCCGCGGTGATCGCGTCGCAGCCCCCCACCGCCGTGCAGGCGTCGCTGCGCACCATGTGGGCGGCGCGCAACCTGACGCCCGACCAGGCGACCACGCTCGGCAACGTCTTCCTGCAGCTCGGGTCGTCGACGAAGGACCGCCTCCAGGGCCAGGACGCCTTCGCCAACCAGCCGCGTGCCAAATGGAGGCTGCGGTAACCCGATGAGCGAGCAGGCCGTTCCGTCGACCTCCCCCAATTCCCCGGGCGAGACCCTCGCCAGCAACGCGGCGCGCATCCGCGAGCTGGCGACGGAGGGATCCACCGAGGCCGTGCTGCGGGTGGTGGCCGAGGACGGCGACGAGTCGTCCTTCACCTGGGCCGAGCTCGACCGCCGGTCCGACCAGCTCGCCGGCGCGCTGCTCGAGCGCGGCGTCGGGCAGGGCGACATCCTCGGGGTGGGGCTGCCGAACTCCGCGGCCTTCGTGCTGAGCGTGCTGGCCTCGTGGAAGATCGGCGCCATCCCGGTCCCGTTGCGATGGGACATCCCCGACTGGGAGCGCGTCAGGCTGCTCGAGCGCGTCCAGCCGAAGCTGGCGCTCGGACACGACGACGTGGCCTGGATCGACGCCACCGCGGCGCTGGCGGTGCCGGAGCTGCCCGACGCCGTGTCGCCCCACGTGAACGGGATCTGCAGCAGCGGGTCGACCGGGCTGCCGAAGGTGATCCTCGTCAACCGCCCGAGCGTCTACGACCCGGTGGTCGCCCCGCCCATCATCGAGAACTGGGTGCAGGTCCCCATGCCCGAGACCATCCTCGTGATGGGGCCGATGTACCACACGAACGGATTCGCCACCTTGCACCGGCTGCTCGGCGGCGACCGGCTCGTCATCATGGGGCGCTTCGACGCCACCCGAGCCGTCGATCTGGTGGAGCGCTACCGGGTGTCCACCTTCACGGCCACGCCGACGATGCTGAAGCGGATCGCCGACGTGCCCGGCATCAACGGCCGGGACCTGTCGAGCATCCAGTGGATCCTGCAGGGCGCCGCTCCCATGCCGCCCACGCTGTTGCACCGGTGGATCGAGCTCATCGGGGCCGACAAGATCGTCATGGCCTACGGCATGACCGAGGGGCTCGGCCTCACCGCGCTGCGGGCCGACGAGTGGCTGACGCACGAGGGAAGCGTCGGGCGCTCCATCCGCGAGACCGACATCCGCATCTTCGACGAGGACGGCAGTGACGTGCCGCCGGGGGAGATCGGCGACATCTACATGCGCTCCCCCATGACGGGCGGCTACCGCTACCTCGGCGGCGCACCGGACCTGCCGAAGACCGAGGACGGCTTCCAGACG
>DASRBM010000038.1:0-10239 GCA_035653635.1 Acidimicrobiales bacterium
CGGCTTCACCACGGTGCGCAATCTGGGGCTCTTCATCCAGACCGGGGGGCTCCTGCTCGACGTGGCCCTCAAGAAGGCCATCGACCGCGGATACGTCGAAGGCCCCCGCATCGTCCCCGCCGGCCACGCCATCAGCCCGACGGGAGGCCATCTGGACCCGACCATGTTCCAGGCGCTCGCCCCCCATGTCCTGCCGCTCACGGTGGAAGAGGGCATCGCCAACGGCGCGGCCGAGATCCGCAAGGCGGTGCGCTACCAGATCAAGTACGGCGCCGAGCTCATCAAGGTGTGCGCCTCCGGCGGGATCATGTCGCACACCGGTCCGGCCGGAGCGCAGCAGTACTCGGACGAGGAGCTGCGCACCGTCGTCGACGAGGCCCACCGGGCCGGCCTGCGGGTGGCCGCCCATGCGCACGGTGACGCCGGCATCCGCGCCGCGCTCGAGGCGGGCATCGACTGCATCGAGCACGGGTCGCTCATGAGCGACGAGACGATCGACCGCATGGTGGAGCTGGGCCGGTTCCTGGTCCCGACCACCTACCTGGCCGACGGCATGGACGTGTCCCACGCCCCACCCGAGTTGCAGGCGAAGGCGGCCGAGGTCTTCCCCGTGGCCAAGCAGACCATCTCGAAGGCCATCGCCAGAGGGGTGAAGATCGCCTGTGGCACCGACGCGCCGGCCATCCCGCACAGCCGGAACGCCAAGGAGCTGCTGGCGCTCGTCGACCGGGGCATGACCCCGCTGCAGGCCATCCGGGCCGCGACCACGGTGGCGGCGGAGCTCATCGACAGAGACGACCGCGGCCGCATCGAGGAAGGGCTGCTGGCCGACATCATCGGCGTGCCCGGCGACCCCTTGGCCGACATCGCCGTCACCGAGGACGTGCGCTTCGTGATGAAGGGCGGCGCCGTCTACCGCCACCCCGCCGACGAGGACTGAGCACCGCACACGAGGCACCCGCCGGCGCCAGAGGGTCTGCCGATACGCTGCCTCCGTGTCGATCGTCCGAGTCCACAACCTGTCCGTCTCCCTCGACGGTTTCGCCACCGGCGAGGGGCAGAGCTTCGAGGCCCCCTTCGGCCATGCCGGGACGCGGCTGCACCAGTGGTTCTTCGCCACCCGCACCTTCCGGGAGATGCACGGGGAGTCCGGCGGCACCACGGGCGTCGACGACACCTTCGCCCGCAACTGGGCGCCGGGTATCGGCGCCGAGATCATGGGGCGGAACAAGTTCGGCTTCCAGCGCGGGCCGTGGGCCGATCACGAGTGGAACGGCTGGTGGGGCGACGACCCGCCCTTCCACACCCCGGTGATCGTCCTCACCCACCACCCCCGGCCGTCGGTCGCCATGGAGGGGGGGACCACCTTCCACTTCATCGACGCCACCCCCGAAGACGCACTGGCACAGGCCCGCAAGGAAGCGGGGGGAGGCGACGTCCGCATCGGCGGCGGGCCCTCCACGGTGCGGGAGTTCCTCGCCGCCGACCTCGTCGACTTCATGCACGTCGTGGTGGTGCCGATCGTCCTCGGCCGGGGGGAGAGCCTGTGGGAGGGGCTCGCGCACCTCGAAGAGCGCTTCGTCGTGGAGTCGGTGAGCGCGCCGAGCGGCGTCACGCACGTGACCTTCAGCCGCCGCTAGGACTCTCCCGACGCGCCGACCGGGCCCGGCGCCTCGTCAGTACGGCCCGTCGCAGCAGGAATCGCGCCAGCCGCACGACGGGCAGCGGTAATGGGCGTGCTCGGGCGTCATGGGCGAGCCGCAGTTGAGGCACATGGTCGACAGGTCCGCCGGTCTGCACGACGCCGGCGCGGCTTCCGGAAACGAGAGTTGTTCCGTAGCGGTGCTGGCGTCCACGGCCCGAGGGTACGCCGTAGGGCCGGCGAGGCCGCGGATGGAGCTCAGTCGCGCGAAGCGATCCCGTGCAGGATCAGGTCCCACAGCTCTTCGGCCGCGTCGTGGTCGTCGCCCCCCGACGTGCCCGCGATGGTCGAGGAGAAGGCGTTGAACATGATGACCTCGAGCATCATGCCGGTCGCCCGCCCGGGCAGCTCGGCACGGAGCACGCCCGCCGCGAGCGCGTCGTCGAGCAACTCGCGGAACATGGCGACGAGCGGGGCGAAGGCGCGGGCCGCCTCTTTCGGGCGGTCGGTGAGCAGCTGCTGGGCGAACTCGGTCACCACCGGCGGCGCCCCCTTGCGGGACTGGCCTGCCTTGCCGGCCGGCCGGCTGCACACCTGGTAGTACTCGACGACGAAGCGGTGCAGCCGGTCGAGCGCGCCGGTCTCCTCGGCCACCTTGGACGCGAGGTACGCCGCGGTGTTCGACACCGACTCCTCGAACAGCGCCAGCAGGAGCTCATGCTTGCCGTCGAAGTGCTGGTAGAAGCTCCGGAGCGACTGCCCCGAGCGCTCCACCACCTCCTGGACGTTGAAGTCGCGCCGGTCGCCCGAGTTGATCAGTTCGGTGGCCGCGGCCATGAACCGCTGCACCCGGTTCTCCGCTCTCGTCCGAGCCGAATCGAGGGAGCGCGCCACGGCCATCTCACGCCAGCTGACGCCCTCTTCCTTCGGCGCGTCGTCGGCGGATTCGGTCGTGCTCACGTCGGGCAGCGTACCGCAGGGGCCTATACGGCCGGTTCGATGACCACGTCCATGCTGGCCGCTCCGGAGTCCGGGACCCGGGGCTGGCGCCACACCTCCACCGGGAACGACACGTTCACGAGCGAGTAGGAGAGCCACAGCAGACGGGTGGCCTCGTCCGGCAGTCCTCTGAGCTCGAGGGCGTCCAGGTATTCGAGGATCGCCTCGAGGCGAGGAGACGCTGCGTCGTAGAACGTCTGCAGTTCGTCCATGGTCGACGACAGGCGCTTGGCGTAGCGCTCGGCTTCGGTGCGCAGCGACCAATCGGCGAACGGTTCCAGGTCGGCGAACTCGGCGGGAAGGACGGACACGATGTGCTCCTCGCTCATGACACCGCCGGCACACGCACCGGCGTGTAGGGGGTGTTCGGGTCCCTCTGGTAGGCGGCCACGTACTCGCGGGCCGTCTTGTGCAGGTGCCGGAGCAGGATCTCCTGGTCGTTGAGCGGGAAGGTCGTCACCGCCCGCGTCTCGAGCATCATCTGCGTGGCCTCGAGCGTGTTGCCGTCCTGCAGCGCGTACTCCTTGAATGTGACCGCGGCCAGCTCCTGGCGCAGGCGCTCGGTCGCGTTCTTCGGTGGGACGAAATAGAGGGTCCCTTCGAAGATGTGACTGTTGTAGGACGTCGGCCAGTAGTGGTAGGTGAGGTACCACCCCGGCGCCCACACGAGCAGCATGAAATTGGGGAAGAAGACGAAGGAGTCGATCCCCCATGCCGGGCTCCGCGCCGGGTTGAGGCCCGGCGGCAGAGGGTCGAGGCCGTCGATGTCGGGGCGGTCCCACGGTCCGAAGAGTCCGCTGCGGAGCGTGCGCTCGATGGGCTTCACCATGGAGGGGTCCTTGGGCGGCGCCATGCCGCCCCACGACGACACCATGCCGTGCGGACCTTCGATCTCATATGCCAGCGCCTCGTAGCCGTAGCCCTGGAGTTTGCGCGACTCGTCGGCTACCGCCTGTCTCGCGTGCAGGACAGGTGCGTGGTAGAACTCGGCGAACGCGTCGATGAAGAGCTTCCAGTTCGAGCCGACCTCGGCCCGGTACTTGTACACCTGGGTCATCTTGTCGAAGGGGTACCCGGCGATACCGGCCCCGAGGTCACCGAGATACTCGGCCACCGACAGGGTGTTGTCGGGGTCGACGTTCACCCAGATGAACCCTTCCCACACCTCGCACTGGACCGGGGCGAGGCCGTAGTCGGCCTTGTCGAGGTCGAAGAACTCCGACTCCTGCTGCACGAACGTGCACGCACCCTGCAGGTCGTAGCGCCAGCCGTGGTACTTGCAGGTGAACTGCCGGCACACACCTGACGTCTCCTCGCGGGGGAAGTCGTTCCACACGAGCTTGTTGCCGCGGTGACGGCAGATGTTGTGGAAGGCCCGGACCTCGCCGTCGGTGCCGCGCACCACGATCACCGACGTGCCGGCCGCCTGCAGCTCGCGGGTGAAGTAGCTGCCGGCCCGGGGCAGCTGCTCCACGCGTCCCACGTTGAGCCAGGTCTTGGCGAAGATGGCCCGACGCTCGAGCTCATAGTGCTCGGGCGAGATGGAGTCCTCGTAGGAGACCGGCGCCGTGCCGAGCTCCGGATAGTGCGCCGTCCAGCTGCCCTCGGCCGGCTTGTCGAAATACGGCATTCCCGTGCCTTCCTCTATGGCGCCCCGGGCCGGGCCCGAGACGTCCCCACGACTGCGATCCTCACGACTGCGCTCCCCACGGCTTTGCGCGCCCCGTCGCCTGCTACGGCTTGGCCTTGCCGTCCGGCCGCGGGGCGAGCAACCGGTCGAGGTTGGCCCTGAGCTCGGCCGAGCCGAAGGACCGGTCCTCGGCCGCCAGCGCGAAGTCGAGCGTCGCCAGCACGGCCCGCTCGAGATGCAGGTTGAGGACCCGCTTGGTGTCCTCCACCGCCCCCCGGGGCAGCGCAGCGATCTTCCGGGCGCAGGCGAGTGCCTCGTCGACGACCGCGTCGTCGGGGACGACATGGTTCACGAGGCCGATCTCGGCCGCCCGCCGGGCCGGGATCCGCTCGCCGGTGAGGGCGTACTCCTTGGCCAGCTGCAAGCTCGTGAGAAGCGGCCACGTCACGGGCCCCCCGTCGGCGGCGACGAGCCCCACGGCCACATGCGGATCGGCCAGATGCGCGCTCTCGGCCATGAACACGATGTCCGACAAGGCGACCAGGCTGCACCCGAGGCCGACGGCGGGCCCGTTCACCGCCGCGATCACCGGTACCCGGCAGCCCACCATGCCGGTCACGATCTGGCGGCCGTGCGCCAGGGTCTGGCGGCGGAGGACCGGATCGCGGGCGAGCTCGTCGAGGTAGCTGAAGTCGCCGCCGGCGGAGAAGGCCCGGCCGTTCCCGGTGAGCACCACGGCCCGCACGTCGTCGTCGGCGTCGATCTGGGGGAAGAGCCCGGCGAGCCCGGCGTGCAACTCGTGGTTGGTGGCGTTGAGCTGCTCGGGCCGGTCGAGGCGCACCACGAGGACCGCCCCGTCGGCCTCCACCACGATGTGCGGCCCCACGTCGTAGGCCTTCATGCGGGCAACCCCAGGATGCGACGGGCCACGAGATTGCGCTGGATCTGGGACGTCCCACCCATGACGCTCTGCGCCCGGCTGTAGAGGTAGGTCTTCACCCAGCTGTCGTCGTCGGAACCGGCGCCACTGCCGCCGATCGACAGGGCGGCATGACCGACGGCCTGCTCCACCTCGGTCATGAGCAGCTTGTCGACCGAGCCGTCGGGTCCGTGGACGATGCCGTCCAACCGGTCCGACAGACGCCGGCGGACGTGCAGGCGGAGCATCTCGGTCTCCACCATCGCCCAGCCGAGCTCGCGCACCTGGGCGGCGCCGTACGCGTCGGGCTCCTTGCGCACCCGGGCCACGAGCTCGTTCACGACCTTGCCGTAGCGGGCGACGTAGCCGAGCTCACCGGGTTCGCGCTCGTGCGACACCACCGTCATGGCCAGCGCCCAGCCCTCTCCTGGCCCTCCGATCATGTCGGCGGCCGGCACGCGGGCGCCGTCGAACACGACCTCGCCGAATTCCTTCGTGATGCCGTTGATCATGCGCAGCGGTCGCTGCTGCACACCGGGCTGGCGCATCGGCACGGCGAACGCCGAGATGCCCTTGTGCTTGGGCGCCTCGTCGTCGGTGCGCGCCAGCAGCAGGCACCACTCGGCGTCGTCGGAGTAGCTCGTCCACACCTTGTGCCCGTGGATCACGAAGTCGTCCCCGTCGCGGGTCGCCCGAGTGCGCAGGGAGGCGAGATCGGAGCCCGCGTCCGGCTCGCTGAATCCCTGGCACCACCGGGCACGTCCGTTGACGATGCCGGGGAGGAAGCGTCGCTTGATGTCGTCGCTGCCGTGCTCGAGGATCCCCTGCACGAGGTAGCCCACGCTCGGCCGGGGCGGCGCCCCGGCTGCGGCGAGCTCCTCGTCGACGATCACGTCGTAGACGGGGGCCTTGCCCTGCCCGCCCACCTCCTCGGGCCACGACATGCCGAAGAAGCCCGCGTCGTAGAGGGCCTGATGCCATGCGGCCTGGCCCCGCCAGTAGTCGTCGTCGGTCGACGACGCCGGGAGACCCGGATTGTGGTCGGCCACCCAGGCCCGCAGACGGAGCCGGAATTCGAGCTCGTGCGGCGCGTCACCGAAGTCCATGACCGCTCCCCACGCCCGACTGCACGCCGCAGTGGGCGAGCACCCGCTCCACGTTGACCTCCGCGTCGCCGAAGAGCTCACTCGAGAGCAGTGCCCGGCGGAGATAGACGTGAGCCAGGCAGTCCCAGGTGTTCCCGATGCCGCCGTGCACCTGCACCGCCGTCTCGCACACGGTCCTCGCGGCGCGGGCGCAGTAGGCCTTGGCCAGGGCGGCCGCCGCCAGTGCATCGGGCGGGGCAAGGGCGTCGACGGCCCACGCCGCGTGCAGGGCCACGCTGCACGACCCCTCGGTGGCGACATGGGCGTCGGCCAGCAGATGTTGCACCGCCTGAAACGATCCGATGGGCGCGTCGTACTGGCGGCGGTTGACGGCGTAGTCGCGGGCCAGGGCCACGGCGCCGCGCATGACCCCGACCAGATCGGCGCAGGTGAGGGCGAGGCCGAGGGCGGCGACGGCGGCCAGATCGTCATCGGTGAGCGGTCGCCCTCCGTCGAGGGCCGGCGCTGCGCCATCCTGCGCCACCACCCGGAGCGTCGGACGGGTGAGGTCGAGTTGCACCGGTCCGGTCCGAGACGCACGGGGCGGATCCCCCTGGAGCGGGATCCGGACAAGGCGGCGACCTGCCGGCGACGTACCGGTGAAGGCGAGGGCGGCACCGGCCTCGCCTGCATCGACGGCGACCCCCGCACGGGTTCCACCGGCGAGGACGGCGAGAGCGCCCAGGCGGGACTCGAGCACGACGGTCTCGGGCTCTTCGGCATCGGGAAGCCCGGCGCGGCGGCGGAGATCGGCGGCGAGCACCGGTCCCAGGAAGGCGACGTCGGCCAGGCCCCGCCCGAGCTCCTCGGCCACGAGCGCGGCCTCCACTCCCGACGCAAGGGGTGCGTCGGCGTCGCCCACCCGGCGCAGGTCGGCCCACCCCGAAGCGGCCAGGGCATCGCGCAGTTTCCCGATCCGTGCCTCGTCCTCGAGATCGGCGACGGCGCGGGGCCCGAGGCGGTCCACCAGCCGGCCCGCCGCGGCGCGCAGGGACTGCTGCTCGGCCGAGAGGCGGACGTCCATCTACGGCCTCGTGGCGCCGGTCAGGGTCGGCGCCCATTCGTCGCGCAGGGTCCGGCGCAGCACCTTGCCGGACGGGAGCCGAGGGACGGCGTCGACCACGAGCACGTGGCGGAGTTGCTTGTAGGTCGCGAGCGTGTCGGCCACCAGACGCTGCAATTCCCCCTCGGACACCGTGGCGACGGGATCGAGCTGGACGGCGGCCACCGGCGCCTCACCGGTGCGCTCGTCTGCCACCCCGAACACGGCGCAGTCGAGGACGGCCGGATGCCCGAGGAGGACGGCCTCGATCTCGGCCGGCGCCACCTGGAAGCCGTTGACCTTGATCATCTCCTTCACCCTGTCGGTGAGATGCACCCAACCCTCGGGCTCGAGATAGCCGACGTCCCCGGTGCGGTACCAGCCGTCGACGACGGCCTCCGCCGTGGCCTCGTCGGGCAGATAGCCGACCATGCGCGAGGGGCTGCGGACCTGGATCTCCCCGATGCCGCCCGCCGGCAGCGGCGCTCCGCTCTCGATGTCGACCACGCGCAGCTCCACGCCCGCCGGCGGCAGCCCGGCCGAATCGAGGCGCCAGGCATCGGGGCGGTCGACGGGGTTGCAGGCGATGACCGGCACCTCGCTGGCGCCATAGGCCGGCAACCACCGCACCCCGGTGCGGGCGGTGACGGTGCGGGCGACGTGCTCGGTGACGGGGGTGGCGCCCCACATGACGTAGCGCAACGACGACAGGTCGAAGTCCTCGAGACGGGGATGGTTGGCCATCGCCAGTGCGATGGGGGCCACGGCCATCTCGAGTGTCACGCGGTCGCGCTCGACGCAGCGCAGCACCTCGTCGAGGTCGAAGCGCCGGTGGAGACGCACACTCGCCCGGGCCTCCATCGCCGCGAGCAGATTGAGCAGCCCCAGGATGTGCGAGGGCGGGGTTGCGATCTGGAACCGGTCGTCGGGGCCGAGCCCGAGCGCCTCCACCCAGTGGGCCGTGGCGTGGCCGATGGTCCTGTGGGTGTGGCGCACCGCCTTCGGCAGACCGGTGGTGCCGGAGCTGAAGACGAGGACGGCCTCGTCGTCCGGCGCCACCCGGCGCGGCCCGGGCCCGGGTCCCCCTTCCGCCAGTGCACCGACAGCGGGGTCGTCCACGTCGGTGATGTGCGCTCTGCCGAGCAGCCCGGCGAGGAGCGCCGTCCCGTCGGCATCGGCGACGGCGTGGGCGGGACCGGTCAACGCGAGCGCGGGCCCGACCTCGGCCGCCTTCCACGCCGGGCTCAGGAGCACGGTGGCGCCACCCAGCTTGCTGACGGCGTGGACCGCCACCACCACCTCGACCCGGTTGGCCATGAGGACGGCCACCCGCGTGCCCGGGGCCACGCCCGAGGCGGCCAGCGTGCCGGCGAGCGCGCCGGCCCAGCGGTCGAGCTGCAGGAAGGTCCAGGAGCCGTCGGGAGAACGGATGGCCTGGCGTTCGCCCTGCTCGGCGGCGGCACGTTCGAGCCCGCCGTGCATCGGCCCCAACCCCATAGGAGAACATTCTTCTCATTTCTGAATAGGGGTGTCAACATGACCGGCCTGTAGTCTTCTCGCATGGTTGGCAGGGGCCACGACGAGGGCGCGGACGACGTCCGGCGGGAGATCATCGAGACCGTCCGGCGCTTCGTGGCGAAGGAGGTCGTGCCCGTCGCGGCCGAGCTCGAACGGGTGGACGAGTTCCCCGCGGACATCGTCGAGCAGATGCGCCGGATGGGCCTCTTCGGGGTCACCATCGCCGAGGAGTACGGGGGCCTCGGCCTCGACCTCGTCACCTACGTGGGCGTCATCGAGGAGCTGGCCTACGGCTGGATGAGCCTGACCGGCATCGTGAACACCCACACCATGGTGGCCACCCTGCTCATGGCCCACGGGAGCGACGAGCAGAAGCAGCGGTGGCTCCCGGCGATGGCCACGGGCGAGCGACGCGGGGCGCTGTCGCTGTCCGAGCCCGACGCGGGCAGCGACACCCGCAACATCTCGTGCAAGGCGGTGCGCGACGGCGACGAATACGTCGTGAACGGCACCAAGGCCTGGGTGACGAACGGCGAACGGGCCGCCATCGTCGCGCTCGCCACCCGCACCGAGGAGGGGATCTCCGCGCTGATCGTGGAGAAGGAGCCCGGACCCTCGTTCGAGGGCATCTCGGTCTCCAAGCACGTCGGCAAGCTCGGGTACCGCGGCGTGGAGACGGTGGAGATGGCCTACGTCGACCACCGGGTGCCGGCGGCGAATCTCGTCGGCGAGCCCGGCCGTGGACTTCCCCAGATCCTCGGCGTCCTCGAGGTCGGCCGCATCAACATCGCGGCCCGGGCGTGCGGGGTGGCCCGGGCCGCCTTCGACGCCGCGCTCGCCTACGCCCGGCAGCGGTCCACCTTCGGCAAGACCATCGGGGAGCACCAGGCCATCCAGTTGAAGATCGCAGACATGGCGACACGGCTCGAGGCGGCCCGGCTGCTCACGAAGAACGCGGCTGAGCGCAGGATGGCCGGGCTCCGCTGCGACGTCGAAGCGGGCATGGCCAAGCTCTTCGCCAGTGAGACGGCCTTCGAGCTCGCCACCGAAGCCATGCGCATCCACGGCGGCGTGGGCTACACGACCGACCTTCCGGTCGAGCGCTACTACCGTGATGCTCCGCTCATGATGATCGGCGAGGGGACGAACGAGATCCAGCGCATGGTCATCGCCCGGGGACTGCTGGCCCGGGCCGAGCAGCTCGACCGCTGATCGGACGGCGGCGGGCGGACGGGTCGGGCGGAGGAAGCGCATGGAACCACAACCGGGCTGGGACACGGCCGTGGACATCCACGTGGAGGAGATGACTCCGACGCGGGTGACCGCGTACGTGGACATCGACGA
>DASRBM010000039.1:0-3123 GCA_035653635.1 Acidimicrobiales bacterium
CCCGAAGCGAGCCTGGTAGTCGGCCACCGCCGTGCGGGCCGCTTCGGCCTGCTCGGGCGTGCGGACGAAGATCGCGGAGCGGTACTGGGTGCCCACGTCGGGACCCTGGCGGTTCATCGTCGTCGGGTCGTGGTGGCGGAAGAACACCTCGACGAGCTCCTCGAAGCGCACCCGCGTCGGGTCGAAGGTCACGAGCACCGCCTCGGCGTGACCGGTGCGGCCCGAGCAGACCTGCTCGTAGGTGGGGACGTCGGCGGTGCCCCCGGTGTAGCCCGATACCGCGTCGACCACCCCGTCGACCGAGCGGAACACCTGCTCCACGCCCCAGAAGCATCCGGCGGCGAACACGGCCCGGTCGAGCCCCGGGGGCACCTCGTCGGGCTCCACGGCGGGCGCCTGCGTCTTGTCGAATCCGGGCTGGGCCATGTCGGTTCCTCCTTCGCCGGCTACAACCGTGCCTCAGGGCCCGGCATTCCGCTGGTCGGCCAGACCGATCTCGTAGGCCCGCCGCTTGGGCACCCCGAGCTCCTCGGCCACCGCTGCCGCCGCGTCGCGCAGGGATGCACCCTCCTCGCGCCGTCCCCGCACCGCCTCGCGCACGTCGTCGTCGTCGGCCCCCGCAGGCGGGGGCCCGCCGTGCAGCACCAGGACGATCTCGCCGCGCGCCTCGCGGTCGGTGAATTCGGTCACGGCATCTGCGAGCGAGCTGCGCCAGACCTCCTCGTGGGCCTTCGTCAGCTCCCGCACCACGGCCACCCGCCGACCGGGGCCGCACAGCGCGACCAGGTCCTGCAGCGTGGCCACCAACCGGGGCGCGGTCTCGTGCAGGACCACGGTGCGCTGCTCGGCGGCGATCTCCTCGAGCCGCCGGCGGCGCTCACTGCCCCGGCGGGGCAGGAACCCCTCGAAACAGAAGCGGTCGGTCGGCAGGCCGCTCACCACCAGGGCCGACAAGGCGGCGTTGGGGCCCGGCACCACGGTGACGCGCACGCCGGCACGGGCGGCCGCCGCCACCAGCCGCACACCCGGGTCCGACACCCCCGGCATGCCGGCATCGCTCACGAGCGCGACGCGGTCGCCGGCGGCCAGGCGTTCGAGGAGGGACCGGATGCGCGCGTTCTCGTTGTGGCCGTGGACCGATACGAGGTCCTTGCCGGTGATGCCGGCATGGGTGAGCAGTTGCCGGGTGCGGCGCGTGTCCTCGCAGCAGAGCAGGTCGCACTCGCGCAGCGCGGCGACGGCACGGGGCGACAGGTCGCCCAGGTTGCCGATCGGTGTCGAGACGAGCACGAGCTCGCCGGCGGCGGTCACGTCGGGCAGCGCAACTCGAGCTGATCGCCGGGTCGCAGATTCCACCGCTCGAAGGCGCCCGCCTCGGCCTCGAGGACGCCCCAGCACCGGAGCCGGGGACGGGTGCAGCGCCAGGGCGGGAGGACGACGGCGTCGACGACGCGCAGCCCACGGTCGAGGAAGGCGACGTCGATGGCGAAGTGCATACCCGCGCTGTGCACGGCGCGGGTGCGCGGCAGGATCAGGGCGCCGTCGTAGCCGCGCCGGCCGAGCAGGCCTCGGATCCGGTCGCGATAGGAGTTGGCGACCTCGGCGGCGGCGAGCACCTCGCCGTCACGCAGCAGCCAACCCGGACCGGACAAGTGTGGTGCGCCCACCGTTCGTCACACGTTGAACCGGATCTCGAGGACGTCGCCGTCGAGCACCTTGTAGTCCTTGCCCTCGAGCCGGATCCTGCCGGCCGACTTGGCCGCGGCCCACGAGCCGGCCTGGAGCAGCTCGTCCCAGTGGATCACCTCGGCCCGGATGAACCCGCGCTGCAGGTCCGAGTGGATGACGCCGGCGCACTCCGGGGCAGTGGCGCCGTCGCGGAAGCTCCAGGCCCGCGACTCCTTGTCGCCGGTGGTGAAGAAGATCCGGCGACCGAGCAGGTGGTAGGCGGCGGCGGCGACCCGTGCGAGCGCCCCCTCCCCGAGACCGAGACCCTGCAGCAACTCGGCCCGCTCGGCCGGTTCGAGACGGGCCGCCTCCGCCTCGAGCTGCACCGACACACCGAGCACCTCGCCGTGTCCGCCGAGCTCGGCGGCCACCGGATCGACGACGGTCTCCGCCTTCTCGACCTGGTCCTCGCCGAGGTTCACGACGACGAGCACCGGCTTGTCGGTGAGGAGGAAGAGGTTGCGGCGCAGCTCGCGGTCGTCGGCCGGCAGACCGGCCCGGTACAAGGGGGTCCCCGCCTGCAGCGCCTCGTGGGCCCGCTCGATGGCGGCGACTTCCGCGGCCAGGCTCTTGTCGGCCCTGGCCGCCTTGCGGCGCTTGTCGAGCTGGGCCTCCACCGTCGCCAGGTCGGCCAGCACCAGCTCGAGCTCGAGCGTGCCGAGCGCGGCCACCGGGTCGCCCTCCCCGACCACCTCCGGATCGTCGAAGCTGCGCAGCACCAGGCACAGGGCGTCGACCTCGCGGATGCCGGCCAGGAAGCGGTTGCCGAGTCCCTCCCCGGTGGAGGAGCCGGCCACCAGACCTGCGATGTCCACCACCTCGACACCGGTGCGCACCACCTTCTTACTGGCGCTCATGGCGGCCAGTGCTTCGAGGCGGGCGTCGGGGACGGTGGCCACGGCGACCGAGGACTCGGTGGTGGTGAAGGGGTGGGTGGCCACCGGCGCCTCGGCCCCGGTCAAGGCGTTGAACAGCGAGGTCTTGCCGGCATTCGGCAAGCCGACCAGGCCCAGGCGCTCCATGGCTTCCGACGCTACTCGCCGGCCGCGATAGCGTTGCCCCCCATGTCCAAGCGCACCGTCAAGCGCAAGATTCGCACGAAGAAGAAGGCCAATCACGGCAAGCGGCCCAACGCGGGCCGCGGCTGAGCTGAGCCGGCCCGAGCGGGCAGCGCCCCGAGCCGGAGCCGGCTCACAGCTGGGCCGTCAGGCCCCGCTGCTCCACCAGCGGCACGAGCACGCTCGGCACGTCGCTGATGATGCCGTCGACCCCGAGGTCGAGCAGCCGCTCCATGGTGGCGCGCTCGTTGATGGTCCAGACGTGGACGGCGACTCCCGCCTCGTGGGCGGCGGCCACCGTCTGCTCGTCGACGATCGGGATGTCGCCGTGCGCCAT
>DASRBM010000040.1:0-2368 GCA_035653635.1 Acidimicrobiales bacterium
CTGGGCCAGGTTGGAGACGATCGTTGAGAGGTCGGGGGCGTCGATCTGGGCCAGGAGCGGGTCGGCGGCGGCGAAGAGGTCGGTGAGCTCGGGCGCCACGGCCGTGTGGGTGATCCTGGAGCCGGGGGCGAGCGGCGGCGAGTGGTCGCCGGCGGGGATGGTCAGCTCGACCTGGTCGGCACCGAAGACGTTCAGGGGACGGATGGTCGCGGTGGCGTCGGACGGCACGCGGAAGCCAGGGTCGATGGCCAAGGTGACGTCGGCCCGGCCGCCGCTGAGGGTGATGCCGGTCACCCGGCCCACCTGCACGCCGCGGTCACTGACGACCGAGCCGGCATGCAACCCTTCACCCGAGGCGGAGAACAACCCGCTCAGCGCGTACTGCCCCGAGAAGGCGCCGTCCGAGGCCTTCACCAGGACCGTCACCCCGGACACGACTACGGCGGCGGCCAGCACGACCACCAGGAGGCGGAGGGGCCGGTTCAATGGACCAGCTGCGCGGTAGGGCTGGCGCCGCCGAACATGATCGTCGACAACAGCAGGTTGAGCAGCACCACGACGATGATCGAGATACGGATGGCCCGGCCGGCGGCCACTCCGACCCCGGCGGGGCCGCCGGTGGCGCGGTAGCCGTAGTAGCAGTGGATGATGGTCACCGCCACGGCGAAGACCATGGCCTTCACGAACGAGTACACGATGTCGATGGGCGGCAGGAACAGCCGGAAGTAGTGCTGGTACACGCCGGTCGAGAGGCCGAAGAACTTGGTGACGACGAGCCCGGTGGCGAGATAGCTGGCGAAGAGGGCGGCCAGGTACAGCGGGATCATGCAGATGAGGGCGGCCCACACCCGTGTGCAGACGAGGTACACGAAGCTGTCGATGCCCATGACCTCGAGGGCGTCGATCTCCTCGGATATGCGCATTGCCCCGAGCTGGGCGGTGAAGCCGGCGCCCACCTGGGCGGCGAGGGCCACGCCGGCGACGAGGGGTGTGATCTCGCGGGTGTTGGCCAGCGACGAGATGATGCCGGTGAAGGCCTGGGCCCCGATCTGCTGCAGCCCGGTGAAGCCCTCGAGCCCGACCTCGGTGCCCGTGAAGAAGGCGATGCTCGTGACGACGAAGAACATGCCGCCACCGATCACGAGCGCGCCGGTGCCGATGGTGATGTCGGACACGAGCGCGGTGATCTCGCGCCGGTACTTGAGACCGCGCGGCAGCTGCAGGATGACCTTCAGATAGAAGGCGAGCTGGTCGAAGGCGCCGTCGAGCACGCCGGCCAGCCCCGAACCGGCCGACGCCAGGCGGTCGCGCGCCACGCGCGCCGGGGTCGGCGCGGGGGCCAGGGCGGCGCCGGCTTCGGGCGGTGGCGGTGCGGCGGCCATCAGATCGCCTTCTGGGGGATGAAGTTGAAGTAGACGACGGTCAGGACGAAGTTGACGAAGAAGGCCAGGACGAAGGTGATGACCACGGCCTGGTTGACGGCGTCGCCTACGCCCTTCGGCCCGCCCTTCGCCGTGTAGCCCTTGTAACAGGCCACCATGGCGGCGAGGAACCCGAACACGGCCGCCTTGAACAGCGCCATCCAGAGGTCGGCCAGCTGGCTCAGCTCCGAGAAGGTGCCGAAGAAGCTGCTGCTCGTGATGTGGATGGAGTGGGTGCCGAAGTAGAGGCCACCGGCGATGCCGGCCGCGCTCACCACCGCGTCGAGGAGCACGGCGATGGTCATGGCCGCGAGCAGCCGGGGCAGCACGAGTCGGTGCAACGGGTTGACGGCCATGACCTCCATGGCGTCGAGCTCGTCGCGGATGCGGCGGGATCCCAGATCGGCGCACATGGCGGATCCGCCGGCGCCGGCGATGAGGAGCGCGGTGGCCACCGGGGCCTGCTCGCGCACGACGGCGAGCACCATGGCCGCCCCGAGTTGGGACTGGGCGCCGATCTGCTGGAGCAGCGACCCGACCTCGAGGGCGATCACGATGCCGAATGGGATGGAGACGAGGATGAGCGGCAGGGTCGTCACCCGGGCCAGGAACCAGCACTGGTCGAGGTACTCGGCCACCGGCAGGCCGCGCCGGAAGAGGAGGCGGATCGCCTCGAGCGCCACCGCGAACATGGCCCCCGTCTCGCGGACCACGTTGGTGACCTTGTCGCCGATCGGCGTGGTCACCGCTTCCAATTCTTCCCCCCTTCAGGTGGTCCCGGTCGTCCTACGCGGACCGGAATCACTGTGCCGCCGCAAGCCGCGCCCACGGCGCGCCCCCACCGGATGGCGCGAATGACCAAGGTCCGAGCCGGCGCCTCCCGCATACTCATCGGCGCCCAGCCAGTGGAACGTTAGTGGCAGTCCCGGCTTGTGGTCGGTCGGCCA
>DASRBM010000041.1:0-2947 GCA_035653635.1 Acidimicrobiales bacterium
TTCTTCGAGATCGAGCTGTCCGACTGCTTCTCCTGCGGGTACTCCTGGCAGTTCCTGGCGCCGGCGCCCAACTACACGATCGTCGCCTACCAGGGCGAGACCGACCGGCCCAACCAGGCACCTCCGGGCTCGGTCGGGGGCAACGGCACGGCCGAGTTCACCTTCGAGGCCATGGGCACGGGCCAGACGTCGGTCAACATGGGCTACTTCGCCCCGAGCGGCGGCCAGCCGTCACAGACCTTCACCGTCACGTTCGTCATCCACTGACCTGACCGCTGACGCGGTACTCCCCTGACGCAGCCCGGCTGCGCGCCGGTGCGTGCCGGAGCGGCGGTCAGACGTGACGACCGAGGTGGGCTGCGAGCCGGTCGGCCCGTGTCGCGCCCTCGGGCGCGGTCTGCTCGGGTCCGAACGGGGCCGAGCCATCGGCACCGCGGAACTGCTCGGGGATGGCGGCCTGTGCCAACAGCTCGTTCGCCAGGGCGGGGTCGAGATCGGTCGACTGCCCGGTGGCCCGCGCCAGGTCCCAGCCGTGGGTGAACTGGTCGGTGGTCACCATGCCGCGTAGGAAGGCGCCGGGCACTTCACCAAACGGCAGCTTCACGACACGCTCGAGGGCGCCGGCTTCGCCGAACGCGGCGACGGCGTCTTTGGCCGTCGCCTCGTAGGCGGCGACGAAGTCCCCCGAGGCGTAGTCGTTGTCGTCGGGGTGGAACTCGCCGGTCCGCAGGGCCGAGATCCCGACCCGGGGCGCGGCGATCATGTGGTTGATCAACTGGCGCACCTTCCACGACTGGCACGGTGTCTGGGTGTCGAGCATGCCGACGTCGACATTCGCCATCACGGCCAGAGTGCTGGCGAAGGCCCGCTCGAGCTGGTCGTCAGCCATGTCGTCTCCTCCTCGGTCGTCCGACGCGGGCGAGCATACGGCGGCGCCGACGGCTGCGCCTCTGTCGGGGAAGTCCCCGATAGCGATGGAGCGACGTTCGTGTGAAGATGCCCCTCGGCCCGGTCCGCGCGGGCCCCGGGAGGAACCGTGACCGACACGGCAGCCGTCTACAACCCCTTCGAGCCGGGGTTCACCGACGATCCCTATCCGCAGTACCGGATGCTGCGGGAGACCGATCCCGTGCACCACAGCCCGTTCGGCATCTGGGCTCTGTTCCATCACGCCGACGTCCTGCGCCTGCTGCGCGACCCGGAGCTGAGCGTGGAGGACGCCAACGCCAATCCCACCCCGCTCACCCAGATCGTTGACGACGCCCTCGCCGAGCGCCCCGACACGGGCGGGCAGGCCATGCTCAACCGCGACCCGCCGGACCACACGCGGCTCCGCCGACTCGTGTCGAAGGCCTTCACGCCGCGCATGATCGAGTCGCTCGCCCCGCGTGTCGCCGAGCTGGTCGAGCAGTCCCTCGACGAGATGGCCGAACGGGGCGGCGGTGACGTCATCGGCGATCTCGCCTTCCCCCTTCCCTTCCAGGTGATCACCGAACTGCTCGGCATGCCCGACGCCGACGGCAACCAGCTGCGGGAGTGGTCAGGTCTGCTGGTGCGGGTGCTCGAACCGGTCGTCGATCCCGACCTGCTGCGGTCCATCGCCGACGCCGGGGCGAAGATGACCGAGCTCGTACTCGACGCCATCGAATGGAAGAGACGGAACCCGGCCGACGACCTGCTCACCGCCCTCATCGCGGCCGAGGAACAGGGTGAAGTGCTGTCGGCCGACGAGCTGGCGGCCCAGGTGATGCTGCTCTACATCGCCGGGCACGAGACGACGGTCAACCTCATCGGCAACGGCACCCTGGCCCTGCTCCGCCACCGCCCTCAGTTCGATCGTCTGGCGCGTGAGCCGGAGCTCGCCGGCGGCGCGGTGGACGAGCTGTTGCGCTTCGACTCACCGGTGCAGATGTCGCGCCGCATCACCCTGCAGGAGCTGCAGGTGGGCGACAAGACGATCGAAGCGGGGGCGTTCGTCGTGCTCGTACTGGCTTCGGCCAACCGCGACCGGGCCCAGTGGGGCGACGACGCCGACGAGCTCGACATCGCCCGGGCCGACGCCAAGGGCCACGTGTCCTTCGGCGGGGGGCACCACCTGTGCCTCGGTGCCGCACTCGCCCGGTTGGAGGGGCGGCTCGCGCTCGAGGGCCTGGCGCGGCGGTTCCCTTCCCTGGAGCTCGCCGGCACCCCGGTGTGGAACGGGCGCATCAACCTCCGCGGCCTCGACACGCTGCCGGTGGCCGTCGGCTGACACCGGTTCCCCGCTGATTCAGCGCAGGCCGCGCTCCACGTGCATGGCGCTCTCCTCCGGTGCGAGACCGGCGGCATGCTCCTCGATCTCCGGCTCCACGTCGTCCGACTCGGGCTCGGCCATCCGGATGTGCTCCTCGTCGCCTCCGACGACGACGTCGGGTTGCTCCTGGGCGACGCGTTCCTCGAGTGACTCCCCCACCCGCTCTTCGCGGGCGGTGGTCCCCCAGCTGTCGCTGCCGACGGGGCGGTCGCCGGGGAGCGGGTCACCCTCGAGTGCCGTCTCAGCCGTGTAGCCCGGCGGCTGGTCCTCGAGCCCGGGCTGTCCCTCGGCTTCGCGGTCGGTCCAGTCGGGGTCCGGTGCCGATCGTGCCATGACACGCGCGTACCCGCTGCGGTGCCGGCCTACCCCCGTCGTTCGTAGAGGCCGCGCACGTAGCCGAGCTGGCCGACGTGCTGGACGTCGTCCTCGAGCACGCTCACCAGACGCACCCCGAGCGTGACGGGCGGGTCCCAGCGGGTGTCGACGACCCAGTCGAGATCGGCGGCCGAAAGCCCGCGCACGAAGCGCAACGTCTGTTCGTGCACGGCGTCGTAGTACTCGAGCAGCAGCTCGCGACCCGCCCGCACCCGGCCGACCTGCTCGGCGTCGTGGCCCCACCCCGTGTCGAGCTCGTCGAGGGGAAGGGCGAAGCGG
>DASRBM010000042.1:0-9776 GCA_035653635.1 Acidimicrobiales bacterium
CGGGATGTTCTGACATCCTCTGGCACGTGAACGGCGAGCTGATCGTCACCCCGGACGTCCCCCGCGCCTTCGTGGACCATGTCGTGGAGTGCTACCGGAGCCGGCCGCGGGAGGAGTTCGCCATCGCCCTGTCGGGCGGCGAGACGGCGCGCGCCTGCTACGAGCGGCTGGCGGCCGAGGGCGCCGAGGCGATCGACTGGTGGAAGGTCGACGTGTACTGGGGTGACGAGCGCTGCGTGCCTCCCGACAGCCCCGACGCCAACCAGCTCCTCGGCCGCCAGGCCCTGCTCGAGCGGGTCGGGGCCGCCAACTCGATCCGGCCCATGCGCTGCGACGACGGTCCCGAGCCGTACCAGCTGATGGTCGGGGAGCTCGGGTTCTTCGACGTCGTCCACCTGGGCCTGGGGCCCGACGGCCACACCGCCTCGCTGTTCCCCGACTCGCCCACCCTGCAGGCTCCCGAGCACGAGACGGTGGCCCTCGCCCGGGACCCCCACGAACGCAACCCCCACGACCGCATGACGCTCACGCTCCCCGGCATCGCCCGCGCCCGGCTCGCCGTGTTCACCGTGGCCGGCGAGGGGAAGCGGGCGGCGTTCACCGCCGTCCGCGCCGGGGCCGACCTGCCGGCCTCTCGCGTGCGCGCCGGGCGCGTGGTGTGGCTGGCCGACCGGGCGGCTTCGGGCTGAGAGGATGGTTGCCACGGTGGGGACCGACGACGCGACGACAGGGGGAACGGGCCGGGGACGGCTGCGTCGCGGGCACCTGCAGTTCAAGACCGAGCCCACCGGTTCCTCCGTCGTCCGCGCCCTGCGGGCCATCGCCCGCATGTACCTGGTGGTGCCGCTCTTCGCGCTGGCGGCGGCCCTCGACCGGCCCCACGTGCGCTCGTGGGCCGATCTGTGGGCAGCGATCGTGCTCGGCGCGCTGTTCGTCCTGTCGTATGCGAACGATCTCCGCCATCTCCGGGGGGCGCACTTCTCGGGTTTCGTGCCGAGCCGCACCTTCGCTCAGATGTGCACGGCCGTCGCCGCCCTGACCCTCGCCGGCCTCGCCCTCGGTCTCCACGGCGGCACCTTCCTGCTGCTGCCGGTCATCCCCTTCCTGACCGTCGCCCTCATCGGCAACCGGCCCATGATCACGCGGGGATGGGTTGTCCTCGTGGTGGCGCTCGCCATCGAGACGGGCCGGACAGAACCGGCGCTCGACGCGCTGTGGTCGACCATCCTCTTCGCCGGCACCGCGGCGGTGGTGGCGGCCATGGTCGACGAGGTGGTGCGCGGCACCATCCACGGCCTCGAGCGCAACCGCTCGCTGGCCGAGCTCGCCGCCCATACGAGCACCATGGGCGACTGGCCACGCGGGCTGTCCGACGTCGGTGACCGTCTGGCACGGGCCATGGACGTGAGCTGCTACGCCGTTCTGTCGCGTGCCGGCCGCACGGCGCCGCTCGAGCGGGTGTTCTCCTGGCCCGAGTCCGACTGGCCCAGCTGGGACGAGCTCGGCACGCTTCCCCAGCAGGCCCTGCACCAGATGCTCGCCATCGAGGACTCCCGCCTCGTGGCCACACCGGCAAGGGCCGGGGACGCGGCGGTGGTCGTGGTGACCCCTTTCACGTCCGTGCTCGGCTCCCCGGTCGACATGAGCCAGACGAGCACGGTGGCGGCGCTGCTGGCGTCGATGTTCGAGCGCAGCCGGCTCATCTCGGGCCTCATGGACATGGCCAACACCGACGAGCTGACCGGTGTCGCCAACCGCCGCCGGCTGTTCGACGCGCTCGAGCAGGAGATGCACCGGGCCCGGCGCTCGGGGCGCCCGCTCACCGTGGCCATGATCGACCTCGACCACTTCAAGCGCTTCAACGACACGTTCGGGCACTCCGCCGGCGACGAGCTGCTGCGCCGCTTCGCCCTGCGCATGGCCCGCCGGGTCCGGGCCCAGGATCTGGTGGCGCGCTACGGCGGGGAGGAGTTCTGCCTCATCCTCCCCGAGACGGAGGCCCCCGGTGCCCTGCAGCTCGTCGACGCGCTGCGGGCGTCGGGTGCAGGCGAGGACCACCTCGGACGCCGGGTCACCTTCTCCGCCGGTCTCGCCACCTGGAACGGCCACGAAGCAGTGGAGGAATTGGTCTTCCGCGCCGACGCCAGCCTGTACCGGGCCAAAGCCGCCGGTCGCGACCGTGTGGCGGCCGCCCCGGCGGCGGACACGTGAGTCCGGCTCCCGGCGGGACACGCCGAGCAGGTCGGCGAGGACGCGGACAGCGCCCGATACAGTGACCGCCGTGGACCGCTCCGCCCTGGTCCGGGCGCCCCTCCAGGAACTGCAGCGCGCGGCGCGCGATGTGCGCGACGGTGCCCACGGCACCCGGGTGACGTACTCGCCCAAGGTCTTCGTCCCGCTCACGAAGCTGTGCCGCGACCGGTGCGGGTACTGCACCTTCGCCCAACCCCCGGCCCGGCTGCAGGCACCGTTCCTGTCGCCCGACGAGGTGCTCGCCATCGCCGAGGCGGGCGCGGCGGCCGGTTGCCACGAGGCCCTGTTCACCCTCGGCGAGGCTCCCGAAGCCCGTTACCCGGTGGCGCGCGCCTGGCTCGAGGAGCACGGCTACGCCACCACCGTCGACTACCTCGTCGCCATGTGCGAGCTCGTGCTCGCGCGGACCGGCCTGCTCCCACATGCCAACGCCGGGGCGCTGTCGGGGGCCGAGCTCGCCGCGCTCCGACGGGTGTCGGCCAGTCAGGGGATGATGCTCGAGTCCCTCGACGCCACACTGGCCTGTCACCGCCAGGCACCGGACAAGGCCCCCGAGCGACGCCTGGCCACGTTGCAGGCCGCGGGCGAGCTCGCCGTGCCCTTCACCACCGGTGTGCTGGTCGGCATCGGCGAGGACCGCGCCGCCCGGTTGGAGGCGCTCGACGCGATCGCCGATTCGCACCGCCGGTACGGGCACGTGCAGGAGGTGATCGTCCAGAACTTCCTCCCGAAGCCGGGCACCGCCATGCACGACCACCCGGCCTGTCCTCCCGAGGAATTCCTCTGGACGATCGCCGCGGCGCGCCTCGTGCTGCCGCCGGAGGTGCACGTCCAGGCGCCGCCGAATCTCTCCGACGACCTGGCCCCACTGCTGCGATCGGGGATCGACGACTGGGGCGGCGTCTCCCCCGTCACCATCGACCACGTCAACCCCGAGCGGGCGTGGCCGGCTCTGGCCGTGCTGCAGGCGGCGACAGAAGCCGAGGGCATGGCCCTGGCGCCCCGCCTCACGCTCTACCCCGAGTTCGCGCTCGACCCCGGCCGCTGGTTGCACGAGGCCATGCGCTTTCCGGTCCTCGACCGCTCCGACGCCGAGGGGCTCGCGCGCGACCACCCGTGGTCGTCGGGCGGTGACGTGCACCCGCCGTCGCTCGTGACCGGTGCCGCCGAGGGGCCGGCGCGCCCGGATAACGACGCCGGGCAGGCGCGGCACGGCGGGCGCGGCGGCGCCGTGGCCGAAGTGCTCGCCGGAGTGGAGCTCGGCCAGCAGGTGGGCGAGGACGAGATCGTCACGCTCTTCTCGGCGCGAGGTCCCGAGGTGCGCGCCGTGGCCGAGCTCGCCGACGAGCTGCGGCGACGGACCGTCGGTGACGTGGTCACATGGGTGGCCAACCGCAACATCAACTACACCAACGTGTGCACCTTCAAGTGCCGCTTCTGCGCCTTCTCGAAGGGGCCGCTCTCGCTCAATCTGCGGGGTGCGCCCTACCTGCTCGAGTTGTCCGACATCACCGAGCGCATCCGCGAGGCCGAGGAGGCCGGCGCCACCGAGGTCTGCCTCCAAGGTGGCATCCACCCCGACTTCGACGGCGACTACTACCTCCACGTGATCAGAGCCGTGCGGGAGGGTTCCGAGCGGATCCACATCCACGGGTTCACCGCCCTCGAGGTCACCGAGGGGGCCCGCCGGCTCGGCATCCCACTCGAGGACTACCTGCGCAGGCTGAAGGATGCAGGGCTCGCCACCCTGCCGGGGACCGCGGCCGAGATCCTCGACGACGAGGTCCGCGCCATCCTCTGCCCGGACAAGATCGACACCGAGGAGTGGCTCCACGCCCATCGCACCGCCCACCTGGTGGGACTGCGCTCCAACGTGACCATCATGTTCGGTGCCGTGGAGCAGCCCCGGTCCTGGGCCCGCCACATCCTGCGCACCCGGGCGCTGCAGCAGGAGACCGGCGGCTTCACCGAGTTCGTGCCCCTCCCCTTCGTCCACATGGCGACGCCGATCTATCTGCAGAAGCGCGCCCGGCGCGGCCCGACCTTCCGCGAGGCGCTGCTCATGCACGCCGTGGGACGGATCGCGTACCACGGGGCCATCGACAACATCCAGGTGAGCTGGGTGAAGATGGGAATCGAAGGTGCGGCCCAAGCGCTGCGGGCCGGAGCCAACGACCTCGGCGGCACCCTCATGGACGAGAACATCTCGCGTGCGGCCGGGGCCAGCCACGGGCAGCGCATGGAGGAGGCGGACTTCGCCTCCGTCGTCGTGCCGCTGGGTCGTGAGCTGCAGCAGCGCACCACCCTGTACGGGCGGGTGCCGGCACGGTGCTGAGGGCCCGCCGGTGACCGAAGCGGGGGCCGAGCCGGCGCCGGCACGACCGGGTCAGGAGGTCCGGCCGGACGCCGATCTTGGCGACGGCCACGTGGTGCCGCCCCTCGTGGCCGACTCCGCCGGTGTCGAGGAGGTGACGCCGGACGAGGCCGTGAGCCCGCGCGACGAGCGCTTCATCGAGGAGTTCCTCGACGAGCTCGAGATCACCGAGCGCCGAGACCTCTACCGGGGCATCCTCGGCACCGTCGTGCACCTCGCCGAGGAGCACACCGACGCCCTCGACCTGAAGCTGGCCTCGGCGGCGCTGGCCGAGATGGCGGAGGCGTTCCGGGTGTTCCGACCCTTCCGCCACGGGATGAAGGTCACCTTCTTCGGCTCGGCCCGCACCCTGCCCGAGGACCCTCTGTACCTGCAGGCGCGTCGCCTCGCCGAACGCGTGGCGAACGCCGGGTGGATGGTCGTCACCGGCGCCGGTCCCGGCATCATGGCCGCCGGCATGGAGGGAGCGGGGCGCGAGAAGTCCCTCGGCGTGAACATCCGGTTGCCGCACGAGCAGGGGGCCAACCCCTTCATCGCCCAGGACCCGAAGCTCGTCGAGATGCGGTACTTCTTCACCCGAAAGCTCATGCTGATCAAGGAGTCCGACGCCTACGCCGTGCTCCCCGGAGGCTTCGGCACGCTCGACGAGGCGTTCGAGCTGCTCACGCTGTTGCAGACGGGGAAGGCGCAGCCGGCGCCCCTCGTCCTCCTCGATACGCCCGACGGCGACTACTGGCAGGGCTGGGAGCGGTTCCTCGACGACCAGGTGGCGGCGCACGGCCTCATCTCCGAGGACGACCGGGCGCTGTACCGCATCACCTCCGACGTGGACGAGGCGGCCGACGAGCTGCTCGGGTACTACCGGAACTACCACTCGTGCCGGTGGGTAGGCGACCTCCTCGTCGTCCGGCTGCAGCACCCCCCCAACCGGGGCCAGCTCAACGAGCTCAACAGGCGCTTCGCCGACATCGTCGTGAGCGGCTCGATCCGCCCCACGAAGCCGCTCTCGCCCGAGCGGTCGAGCGACGACCACGTGGAGCTCCCGCGTATCGCCTTCCGCTTCGACCGGGTCCACTACGGCCGGCTGCGGCAGATGATCGACACGGTCAACGGTTTCGTGGCCTGATCCTCTGGGTGTCACACCCGGGCCTGCACCCGGCCTGCAGGTCCGGTCCGGCCATTCAGATCTCGTCGTCTTCCTCGCGTCCGCGGAGCAGCGCAGCAGCCTTCTCGACGGCGCGGCGCGCCCGCGTGAGCCTGCGTTCCTCGGCCACGAGCGCGGGATCGGGGTCGCCGGACCCGTCCGAAGCGGCGGCCGCCTCGCGCAGCCGGTCGAGCGCGAGGTCACCGAGCTCCTCGGCGATGCCCGCCAGGCGCTCGGCGATGTCGGTTGCGCTCACTCGGCCCGGGCCGGCAGGTCGACGGTGACGATCTCCACCTCACCGTCCGCGATCTTCGTGCGCAACGTGCGCTTGTCGAACTTGCCGACACTCGTCTTCGGCAGCTCCTCGAGATACGCCCATCGCTCGGGCATCCACCACCGGGCGACCCGGCCCGACAGGAATTCGAGCAATTCAGCCGGCTCGGGCCGGGTGCCCTCGGCCGGAACCACGACCACGAGCGGGCGCTCGTCCCACTTTGCGTCGGGCACCCCGACGACGGCGGCCTCGAACACGCCGGGGTGGGCCATGACTTCGTTCTCCAGCTCGACCGAGGAGATCCATTCCCCTCCGGACTTGATCACGTCCTTGCTCCGGTCCGAGATCGTCATGAACCCCTTGGAATCGAGCGTGCCGACGTCCCCGGTGCGCAGCCATCCGTCGTGGAATCGGTCGGGGGAGGGGTCCCCGTAGTACGCCCCGGTGATCCAGGCCCCGCGGACCTCGAACTCCCCGATCGACGTCCCGTCGTTGGGGAGGATCGTGCCGTCCTCACCGGCGATTCGCAGTTCCACCCCCGGCACCACCCGCCCGGCCTTCGCCCGCCATTGCATCTCGTCCGCCGGCTCGGCGGACTTCGGGGGTCTGCCCAGGGCACAGACAGGACTGGTCTCGGTCATCCCCCAGCCCTGGAGCATCTCGACGCCGAACCGCTCCTGGTAGGCCTCGATGAGCGACGCCGGTACCGCTGACCCGCCGGCGGTGAGAAGGCGCACGGAGGACAGGTCCACCGCATTGGACTGGCTGTAGCGCAGCAGGTCGTTCCAGATCGTCGGGACGCCGAGGGACAACGTGGGCCGCAGCTCCTCGAAGATCTTCGCCAGGGGCTCCGCCTGCAAGAAGCGCTCGGGCATGACCAGGTCGGTGCCGGCCAGGAAGGCCGTGTAGGGCATACCCCAGGCGTTGGCATGGAACATGGGGACGATCACGAGGACACGGTCGCGCTCGGACGCCCCCACGCAGTTGGCCATGGAACCCGCCATCGAATGCAGGTACGTGGATCGATGCGAGTAGACGACGCCCTTCGGGTTGCCGGTGGTGCCGCTCGTGTAACACATGGCCGCCGCACTGCGCTCGTCGAGATCGGGCCACTCGATGCCGGGCTCCTCGGCGCCGATCAGCTCCTCGTAGGCGATCGTCTCGCCGAGCCCGGTGGTGTCCCCCTCTCCCACCACGACCACCTGCTCCACGGTCTTGCACTCGTTGCGGACCCGGGCGAACAGCGGTGCCACCGAGGCGTCGACGATGACGACCTTGTCCTCGGCGTGGTTCGCCACATAGGCCAGCTGTTCGGGGAAGAGCCGGATGTTGAGCGTGTGGAGCACCGCGCCCATCGACGGGATGGCCAGGTACGCCTCCAGGTGCTCCTGGTCGTTCCACATGAACGTCCCCACCCGGTCCCCCGGCCCGACTCCCAGGCGCGCCAGCGCCTTGGCCAACTGCTCGGCCCTGACCGACACCTCGGCGAAGGTGGCCTGGCGGTAGCCCTCCGGGCGCCGGGTGATGACGAGGCTGTCGCCGTAGACCCGCTGCCCGTGGCGGAGGATGCCACTGACGAGGAGCGGCACGTCCTGCATGGTGCTCAGCATGGGCCGAGCTTATCCACAGGAATTCGGCTCGTTCGGCGGCGCCGACGGCGGCGGGTCAGTGGTTACGCAGCGCCCGGATCAACTCCTGCTTGGACATCGACGAGCGTCCGTCGATGCCGACCTGCTTGGCCTTGTCGTAGAGCTCCTTCTTGCTGCGGTCCTCGTACGACCCCGCGGCGCCGCCCTTGCGTCCCGTAGACGACCGCGAGGAGTTGGCCGACGCGTTCGAGATGCGTGCGGCCTTCTCCTTGCTGGCGCCTTCGCGTCGCAAGGCCTGGTACTGGCGCTCGTCCTTGACGCTGCTGTTGGGCATGTCGCCTCCCTGGTGGTACTCCCCGTCTGTCCCTTTTCTGTCCGCCTCTTCCTGTACCCGCCTCCGCTCGCCGATCCACGCAGGGCCTCGGCGGCTGAGGGCTAGGGTGCCGATGTGGACATCGGCCAGGCCCTCGACGTCGTGCGCGGCCAGCACCGGGCCGTCCTCGCCACCGAGCGTAAGGACGGCCGTCCCCAGCTGTCGCCGGTCGCCGCCGCCGTGCTCGACGGCGCCGTGGTGATCAGTTCACGCGAGACCGCGATCAAGGTTCGGAACCTGCGCCGGCGCCCCTACGCCTCGCTCTGCGTGTTCGGCGACGCCTTCTTCGGCGCGCCATGGGTGCAGGTGGAGGGCCGGGCGACCATCGTCAGCCTGCCCGAAGCCATGGACGGGCTCGTCGACTACTACCGCGCCGTGGCCGGGGAGCATCCCGACTGGGACGACTACAGGTCGGCCATGACCCGCGAGCAGCGGGTCCTCATCCGCATCACCGTGGAGCGGGCGGGACCGGACGTCGCCGGCTGAGACGGAGGAGAACGAGTGGGAACGGTGAACACGGTCAAGGGCCCGATCGACGCCGGCGAGCTCGGCGCCACCCTCATGCACGAGCACGTCTTCATCCGGACGCTCGAGGTGGAGCGCAACTGGCCCACCGGCTGGGACGCGCGGGCCGCGGTCTCCGAAGCGGTGGACCGTCTGCAGGAGCTGCACCAGGCCGGCATCGGCACGATCGTCGACCTGACCGTCCCCGAGCTCGGCCGCGACATCGAGCTGATCCAGGAGGTGGCGGCCCAGGTCGACCTCCACATCGTGGTGGCCACGGGCTTCTACACCTACGACGCGCTGCCGCACTACTTCGGTCTTCGCACCGCCGCCTTCCAGAAGAGCGGTATGGACGTGCTCGACGAATTCTTCCTCCACGACATCGAGGAGGGCATCGCCGGCACCGGGGTGAAGCCGGGCATCCTCAAATGCGCCACGGACGAAAAGGGACTCACGCCCGACGTGGAGCGCGTCCTTCGCGCCGTGGCCCGTGTGCATCGCCGGACCGGCGTGCCGATCTCCACCCACACCCATGCCCCGAGCCGCCGGGGGCTCGACCAGCAGCGCGTCTTCGGGGAGGAGGGCGTGGACCTGTCGCGCGTCGTGATCGGGCACAGTGGCGACACCGAGGATCTGGAGTACCTGCGGACCCTCATGGACGCCGGCTCCACCATCGGCATGGACCGCTTCGGCGTCGACATCTACCTGCCCATGGCGAAGCGGGTCGCCGTGATCGCCGATTTGTCCCGCCAGGGGTATGCGGACCACATGGTCGTCTCCCACGACGCCAACTGCCACTTCGACTGGGTGGACCCGGAGATCGTCAAGGCGAGCACGCCGAACTGGCACTTCATGCACATCAGTCGTGACGTCCTGCCCGCTCTCCGCGAGGCGGGCGTGACCGAGGAACAGATCCATTCCATGCTCGTGGACGCGCCCCGACGCATCCTCGACCACGGACCGGGGTACTGACGCCGACGCTCCCCGCGGTCGCGCTGGATCCACAGTGGGCCGCGCTAGGTTGACCTCACGAGCAATCCCCATGTCGTCGTCCTCTTCGGCGCCACCGGTGACCTGGCGCGTCGCAAGCTCCTTCCGGGGCTGCTGCATCTGTCGCGCGCCGGCCTCCTCCCCGAATGCATCGTGGTGGGGACCGCTCTCGACGACATCGACACCTACGACTTCCGGCGCGTCGCCAGGGCCGCTTGCGACGAGTACGCGCGCAGCGACGTCTCGCTGTCGCAGTGGGCGGAATTCGAGGAGAA
>DASRBM010000043.1:0-3428 GCA_035653635.1 Acidimicrobiales bacterium
CCGGTCGCGCGCCGCGTCCTGCGGTGACCTCTCGCGCTCGCGCCGAAGGACGCGCAGCACGGTGGCCACCCCGGCCACCGCCACGAAGAGGATGAACTCCTCCCCGAGGGTGTCGAATCCCCGGTAACCGAAGTTGACCGCCGACACCACACCTGTCGCGTTCGTGGCCTTGACCGCCCGCGCGTTCACGACGTCGCCATAGGGCCCCGGGTAGTGGCCGAACCCGGGAAGTCCGACGAGCCCCCACAGATAGAAGGCCGCCAGCCCGGCCACGGCGAGCAGGAACACGGCGCGGCGGGTGACCGGGGTCATTCCTCCTGCTTCCGCACCTTGCTCAGCGTGAGCAGCAGCAGGATGGGGAGGGCGATGGCCCCCACGGTGAGCTCGGACAAGGTCACGTCCGGCGCCTGGAAGGAGAGGAACAGCAGCGCGAGCAGCAGGCCGTAGCTGCTCAGCACCACCACCTGCCGCACCGGCCGCCTCGTCAGGACGACAGCGGTGGCCCCCGCACCGACGAGGGTGAGGAGCACGATCTGGAGGGCGGCCACCTCGCCCGATCCGGCCGGCACCTCAGTCCCCTGACACCGGGTCCGCCGACCGGTCGACCGGGTCGTCGGGACCGCGCCAGTCTCCCTGCTGCCGGACGCGGGCGGCCCGGGCGGTGGCGTGGGCGAGCACCGGACCGGTCGTGGCCACGAACAGCAGGGCCAACCAGGTCTGGGTGGTGTTCGACGACCAGCCCTGCTCCACAGTGACGGCGAGCGCCACGAGCACCGGTGCCACGAGGGCGGCCGGGGTCACGAAGTGGAGCTTCTGGAAGACGTCGCGCATGAGCAGCACGCCCAGCGACGACAGGAACACGACGAGGACGGCGAGGGCCAACAGCACGTCGACGACGACGGACTGCAGTGTCAGCACGGTGTGGCCCCGCCGGTCACAGCCACCGCTCCAACGCCCGCACGAAGACGAGTCCGCTGCCGAAGAGCAGCACGGCGAGAAGGACGGGCAGCTCGAACTCGCCCGAGCGGCCGAAGCCCTCGGCCATGAGGACCAGGATCATGATGGCCACCGAACTGATGACCTCATAGGCGACGACGGCACCGAGGGCACGGCTCCGTACGAGCACCACACCGCACGGCACCGTCGCCACGAGCATGGCCGCCGCGGCCACGACGAAGGCGGTCATGTCCCACGCACCCTTTCGGGCAGCACCAGATCGTGCACCACCATGAGCCCGCGGTCCCGGTCGATGCCGAGCACGAACGTGGCAGGCGTGAACGAGCGGCCGGCGGTGAGAAGGACCCGGCGGGTCATACCTTCGGGGGTGTCGTCGCCGGGGTCGACGGGGATGGCCCGGAACCCGCTCGGCGGCTCCGCTCCGCTGACCACCCGCCGGCCGAGGACGGCGAAGACGCGGAACGTGTCGCGCACGAGCCGGCCCGGCAGGCGCAGGGCCGGCACCATCCACTCGATGCGCATGCGGACGTGGGTGGCCGCCTGGTACTGGACGAGCTCGGCCACGAACGCCCCGATGGCGGCCGCTCCGGCGCCGGCCACGAGCTCGGCCAGACCGAGCGAGTCGTCCAGCCACACCCAGAAGGACATGAGCAGTGTCCACCACACGATCCACGACCCGACGCGCCGGGCGAAGGGCAGGTCCTCCTGTCGCCGACGCGGATCGCCTGTACCGGCGAGGGCCCCGAACTCGTCGCTCATCGGAGACGCCCGCTCGCGGCTTCCATCGGGCCGACGCTTCCCTGCCCCACGGTCCGGCAAACCTGCGCTGCCTCGGCCCCGCGGGGATGGCTAGCGTGAGTCGATGGCAGGCGGGACGGGCGGCGCCACCTACGACCGGATCGGACGCGCCT
Source organism: Acidimicrobiales bacterium (assembly GCA_035653635.1). Lineage (GTDB taxonomy): Bacteria > Actinomycetota > Acidimicrobiia > Acidimicrobiales > UBA8190 > DASRBM01. The sequence goes on from DASRBM010000043.1 coordinate 1,869, forward strand.
ACAGCCGCCGTCGGCGACCCGACCCGCGCCTTGCCCTTCCCATCGCCGAGGCGCTCGGTGACGCCTGCACGATCGTCGACGTGGGCGCCGGCGCCGGCTCCTACGAGCCCGCAGGGCGCGCCGTGGTAGGGGTCGACATCTCCATGACCATGCTCCGTCAGCGACCGTCGTCGGTCGGGCCGGCGGTGCTCGGGCGGTCCGAAGCTCTCCCCTTCTCCGATGCGAGCTTCGACGCAGCCATGGCCGTGTTGACCGTGCACCACTGGGGTGACCGCGCGTCCGGCTACCGGGAGATGCGTCGCGTGGCTCGCCGCCAGGTCGTCGTCACCTACGAGCCGAGCGTGCACAACGACCAGTGGATCGTGACCGACTACGTCCCCGAGATCGCCGCCCTCGACGCCGGGCGCCCAGGACTCGGCGTCGCCGAGGTGGTCGACGCCCTCGCACCGGCGGTGGTCCACGTGCTTCCGATACCGGCCGACTGCGTCGACGGATTCATCATGGCGTACTGGCGGCGCCCCGAGGCCTTTCTCGATCCCGAGGTGCGCGCCTGCACCTCGGGATTCGCCATGCTCGATCCCGGCGTGGTCGACCGGGCCATGGCGCGCCTCGCCGCCGACCTCGGGTCGGGCGCCTGGGAGGACCGCCACGGCGCACTGCGCGCCGTCGACTCCTACGACTGCGGTCTACGACTGGTGGTCGGCGGCGAAGCCTGACCCCGCCTGTCGGCGCGGCACACCTGACGGTGGAGACGGCGGGCGGCGGCGGCCTCATGACCGCCGACGCGGGCCGATCCGTAACAGGCCCGAGTGGCGAGGGCGGCGAGCTCGGCGAATTCGGCGGCCGCCGGCGTCCGCTCACGGCCCACACGCGCCGCGTGCTCGGTGAGCGTCTCGACCGGCGCGCGGCCGAGCCCGCGTCGGCCCATCTCCCGTGCCGCGGCGCGCCACGCGCCGACGACCGCCGTCCCCGGCGGTTGCATGCGCCACCAGAGCTCGAGCAGGGCGAGCCGGATCCGTCGTCGCAGTCCCACCGCCAGGCCGATCACGATCACGGCCACGGCGAACCAGAGCCACCCCGAAACGCCGCCTCGTGCCCTCTGGACGGCGCCGGCGCGTGGCCTCGTCGTCGTCGTGGCACCGGGCGCCGACTGCTTCTCGCCGCCCCGCAACAACGTGGTGGCGGTGGCGGGCGGGCTGTTCGCATGCAGGCGCGGGACGGCGAGCGAGACCGACCGGCCCGAGAACACCCCCGGAGCGGCGGGGCCGGAGCCGGCCGGCGGGGTGGGCTCGAACGAGACCCAGCCGTTCGAAGGACCGAGGTACACCTGCGGCCAGACGTGGGCGTCGGCTCCGACGACGTGCCACGTGCCGTCGGAACCGAGATCACCGGCGGTGAAGCCGACGGCGAGGCGGGTGGGCAGCCCGTCGAGGCGGGCGAGCACGGCGTAGGCGCCGGCGAACTGCTGACAGAAGCCCGCCTTGGTGACGAAGAGGAAGCTGCTCAGCGGGTCGGCGCCCGAGCTCGACACAGCGAGCGAGTAGCGGAACCGACCGGTGG
>DASRBM010000044.1:0-3342 GCA_035653635.1 Acidimicrobiales bacterium
GGGCCGTGGTGCAGAACACCATCGAGGTGGCGAACGACCCGCAGTCGGCGGCCAACGAGTACGTCCAGAGCGGCGAGACGAGCGACGGCACGCCCTACACGCTGGTGTCGGCCCCCGTGCAGTACGGCGGCAAGGCGGCGCCGATCCGGCGGGCCCCCGAATTCAACGAACACGGCGACAAGATCCTCGCCGACCTCGGGCTCGACTGGGACGCCATCGTCGACCTGAAGGTCCGCGGCGTCGTCGCCTGAAGCATTCGAAGCGCACACGAGCCAGGAGAGAGAGAACCTGCCATGGGACTGTTCGACGCATTCAGCTACAAGGGCAAGCGCGCGCTCGTCGTCGGCGGCGCCACCGGCATGGGAGCGGCCACGGCCGAGCTCGTGCAGGACGCCGGGGCCGAGGTCATCGTCATGGACATCGCCGAGCCGAAGAAGTCGGTCGGCAAGTTCGTGAAGGTCAACCTGGCGGACAAGGAGTCCATCGACGCCGCGCTCGACCAGCTGGGCGGCCCCGTCAACGCCCTGTTCTCCTGTGCGGGCGTGGCCGACGGCACTCCGGGCATCGAGAAGATCAACTTCATCGGCCACCGCCACATGATCGACCGCATGCTGGCCGACGGCACCCTGCCGCGCGGATCGGCCATCGGCTTCATCTCGTCGGCCGCCGGGCTCGGGTGGGAGGCCGGCCTCCCGCGTCTGCTCGACTATCTGGCCACCGAGGACTTCGACTCGGCCGCCAAGTGGGTGGAGCAGAACGGCGGAGCCGACTACATGTCGACCAAGCAGGTCATCTGCGCCTACGTCGCCTCGCGGGCCTATCCGCTTCTCAAGCACGGGGTGCGGATCAACGCCATCTGCCCCGGGCCGACCGACACCCCGCTCGCCCAGGCCAACAAGGAGCTGTGGCTCGGCTTCGCCTCCGACTACCGGGCCGAGCTCGGCATCGAGCCCTCCACGCCGCTCGAGCAGGCGTATCCGCTCGTCTTCCTGTGCAGCGACGCAGCGGCCGCCATCACCGGACAGATCCTCGTCACCGACGTCGGGTACTTCGCCGCCGGGCTCACCGAGGCCTATCCCCCGGCCACCGACATCGCCAAGTTCCTGACCGGGCGGCTGGGCTGACGCCAGAGGGCACCAGCACGCCGCGCCCGCTCGGGTTCGCGGCGCGGGCCTGCCTGGCGGGCCGCGTCCTGGCGCAGTCGCCCGGGGCGGTGGTGGTCGAGGCGCCTGGCCACCCGCCGCTGCTCCTCTTCCCCGACGCCGACCTCGACGACGACAGCCGCACGCACGCCGAGCCGAGCGTCGCCTACCCCGGCTACCGCGTCTTCCACGAGGACGTCGTGGTCGAGGTGGTCGACCCCATGGAGGGCGAGGACGCCCGCGACGTGACGGTGAAGCGCTTCCCGGTGTGGGGCGACGCCGAGGACCTGCTCGCCATCCTCGACGTGGAGGCGCTCGGGGACGGCCGCTTCCGCGGTCCGGTGCGCGGCTACAACGGGAGACGGCCGGTGGTGGAGGGCAGCCAGATACTGGGCCAGACCGTCGTCGCCGCCGGCCGGCACCGGCCCGGCACCCGGGTGGTGTCGGCCCACATGGTGTTCTTCCGCGCCGCCGACGCCCGTCGGCCCCTCGATGTGCGCATCGAGGAGCTCCACGGCGGGCGCACCTTCACCACCGTGGCCGCCCGGGTGCACCAGGACGGCCGCAGCTGCGCGGCGGGCACGTTGCTCCTCGACGTGACGGCCGACGACGTCGTGCGCCACGCAGCACCGGCGCCGGCGGTGCCCGGACCGTACGACAGCGAGCCCTACGACATGGCGGTCACCGGCCGCGACCTGCGGGTGGTGGACGGCGCCTACACCGGCGACCCCGACGCACCGGCGGGCCCGCCGGTGCTCGACACCTGGGTGCGGTTCCGGCGCATGGCCGACGACGCACCGCTGCACGCCGGGCTCCTCGCCCAATTCACTGGGCACATGCCCATCGCCGCCGCTCTGCGTCCGCATCCGGGGGTGGGTCAGGACGAGGCGCACCGCACGATGTCGACCGCCATCAACGCCATCGCCCTGTCGTTCCACGCGGACGTCCGGGCCGACCGCTGGATGCTCTACCACCACGAGTCGACCTTCGCCGGCGACGGCATGACGCATGCCGAGTGCCGGGTGCACGACGAGGGCGGGCGCCTGCTCGCCTCGTTCACCGTCGACGCCATGGTGCGTCCGTTCGCCCCTGGCGCGCCGGCCATGGACGAGCGGACCGCCCTGTGAGCGCCGGGTCGCCGGCCCGGTACGGTCGGGACGACGCCGCGAGGAGGATGCGATGAGTCTCACGACCGGACGCGGCCCGCTCGGTCCCGACCCGGCGGGCGTGTTCGACCGACCGGTGCCCACCGGGGTCGTCTACGTGGAGCCGTTCCCGCGCCGGGTACGGGGGATGAAGGACGGGACCGTCGTCGTCGACAGCGAGCGGGTGGTGCTCGTGCACCGCCCGACGGCACCGCCGACATACGGGTTCGCCGCCGACGACGTGCACGGGGTGACGTCCGAGCCGGTGCGGGAAGCGGCCGGCTTCGTACAGGTGCGCTGGGACGCGGTCGACGCCTGGTTCGAGGAGGACGAGCAGGTCGGGATGCATCCGCGCAACCCGTACCACCGCATCGACATCCTGGCCACGCACCGGCGCCTGCGGGTGACGGTGGAGGACACGGTCCTGGTGGACACGACCGACGCCGTCATCCTCTACGAGACGGGGCTCGCCCCGAAGCTCTACGTCCACCCCCGGCTGGTCGCCGCCGGTGTCCTGTCGCCGAGCACGACCACCACCTACTGCCCCTACAAGGGCACGACCACCTACTGGTCGGCGACGGTCGGAGACACGGTGGTGCCCGACGTGGCGTGGTCGTACGGGGACCCGTTCCCCGAGAGCACGGCCATTCGGGGGCTGCTCAGCTTCGAGCCCAGTCGGGTCACGGTCGAGACGGACCTGCCGGCGCCGGTGGAGCTCCGATACTGATATTGACGTCGCCGTCGAGGAAGGACGAAGCTACCCTGGCCCGCACGCTGGCAGGCCGAACGACAGGAGCCGGGGGATGCCCGAGTACAAGTTCCTTCTCTACGAGACCTTCGACGACGGCAAGGTCGCCCGGATCATGTTGAACCGGCCCGACGCCCGCAACGCGCAGAACCGCGGGCTGCTCGTGGAGCTGCACGAGGCCTTCCTCCACGCCGAGGCCGACGACCAGGTCCGGGTGGTGGTGCTCGGCGGCACCGGGCCCATGTTCTCGTCGGGCCACGACATGGGGTCGAAGGTCTCCATGGAGGAGTTCACCCCCGGTCCCAAC
>DASRBM010000045.1:0-2762 GCA_035653635.1 Acidimicrobiales bacterium
CAGGTAGGTGCCCGCCACCGCGGCGATGGCGCCGACGGCCTCGAGCACGCACCAGGGGAGGTCGAGGCGGAAGTGGGTGTGCAGTACCGCTGCGCCGATGACGACCCCGACCACGGGCTCGGCGATGACGAGACCGGGCAGCGAAGCCGGCAACGGGGCGCGCTGGTAGCCGTACTGCGCCGTCGCCAGGGCCGCCAGCGACATCGCCACGAGGACGTACGGCTGCCACGAGCGGGCTATGGCGAGAAACCCGGCGTGGTCCGTGATACGGAAGGCCGACTTGGTGAGCGCGTCGGAGACGCCCCACAGCGCACCGGAGACGCACGCGAACACCACCGCCTGGGTCCGGCGGTCGAGGGCGCGCACCACGCCGAGCACGCCGCCGACGACGACGCTCACCACGGCGAGAGCGATGGTCCACGGCACGGTGGCACCCACCACTTCCACTTTGCGGGACCCGGCCCCGGCCACGAGCAACCCGACGCCGGCGCTCACCATGACGGCGGCGATCCATTCGCCGGTGGTCAGCCGCTGGTGCGACAGGACGGCGCCGAGCGGAAGGGCGAACAGGAGCGTGGCCATGAGCACCGGTTCGACCAGGCCGAGACTGGCCGAGCCGAGGGCGGCGGTCTGGGCCAGGCTCCCGACGACGAGGGTCCCGACACCGGCGAGCCAGAGTGGCCGCCGGACGAGGGTGCCGAGCAACCCTCCTCGCCCTTCGTCGTCGGCCTCGGTGCGCGAGGCCTCGCGGTACTGGGCCACATAGGCCACGGCGTAGGCCACCGCCGCCACCAAGGCGAGCCCCAGTCCGAGCGCCATGACCTGGCCATACCCGCCTCACCGCTTCGCACCGCCGTGCGGACTGCCGACCGCCGGCAGGCCCACGGGGCACGGGGCGCGAGGCACCGCGGGCGTCAGCCGAGCGGCGTCGGGAAGAAGCGGTGGTGGTGGCGGCCGGTCACCTCGTAGACGGCCGTGCCCCGGCGCCCGTCGTCGGTCTCGACGGCCATGAGGTGCTGACCCCCGCCGTAGAGCGGGCGGTACGACGCGCACCAGCGTCCGGCGCCGCGTACCGTCACCCGGCGCCCGCCGGCGAGTGTGAAGACGACCTCGCCGGCCAGCCCTTCGACAGCAGGATCGTGCTCGCCGTAGTCGACGGCTGCTCCGGCAGCGTCGGTCCAATGGAGGTCGTGGGCGAAATCGACGACCGGCACCGGCTCGCCGCCGTCGGCCGGGGCCCAGCACCCGTCGGTGAAGACGCGGGCGCCGTTCGCCAGCTCCCAGTGCCACACGCCGAGCATCCCGTCGGGCAGCTGGATGGCCAGCCACGTCCACATCGGGATGCGCCCGTGCTCGCGCACGCCCCACGAGTGGTCGCGTTGGCCGAGCCAGCCGTCCACCGTCACCGGGCGGTCCCCGCGGCGGTAGTGCCCGCGGTAGGTCCCGGACTGGATCATGTGGCTCTGGTCCCACAGGAGCTTGCCGGCGTCGTCGAGCATGCGCCCCCGGCGCAACCCGTAGGGACGGGTACGGGCGGTGAAGGACAGGTCCGCCTCGAAGTCCTCCTGTGCCACCTGGACCCGCACCTCGCAGAAGGGCTCCACGATCTCGACCGCCACCGGCCCGACGACGGTGCGCTGCGGGTCGTCGCCGGCCGGGCGGGCGTGGTAGGCGAAGAGGGGCTCGCCGCCCACCCGGCCGAGTACCAGGGCGTCGAGCATGGCCCGCGGCGGATACGCGGCCATCGCCACGATGATCACGTCGCTGTCGACGTCGGGGCCATGGGTGACGAAGAAGTAGCTCTCGCGCCAGTGCTCGTGCTCGATGCCGACGACCGACAGGGGCTCGGGGATCTGGTGGACGAACCGTTCGTCGTCGGGGGTGAGGGTGGGCACGCCGTCTCCGTCGCGGTCAGGCGCCGACCAGCAGGCCGAGCGCGTCGAGGTCCTCGGCGTGCGCAGCGGCCCGCCGGGCCATGGCCAGGAACATGTCGTCGCCCCGGTCGGTCCGTGCCACGGTCATCGCCGCTCCGACCGCCATCACCAGGCCGGCGAAGGCGTAGCGGCGGTAGTCCTCCCACAGCTCGTCGAACTCGTAGCCGTCCGCGCCGAGGGCCTGCAGATGGTCGAGGTAGTGCCGCAGGAGGTCCTTCTCGTTGGCGCGGCGGTCGTCGACCTCGACGCTGCCGCCGAGGAAGTAGGCGACATCGGCGGCTCCGGGGCCGAGGGCGACGGTCTGCCAGTCGACGACCGCGATCCGGGTGCCGTCGTCAGCGCCGTACAGCAGGTTGTCCACCCGGAAGTCCGCGTGCTGGATGGTACGGACGGGCGCCTCCAGACGGAGGTACGTCCCGACGTGGGGGAAGAAGGCCTCGCCGATCCGTCCGACCGGCTCGGCCAGGTCGTCGCCGTAGCGCTCGGCGAAGCCGGCGAACATCCCCGGGTACAGCGCCTCCAGGAACGCGAGCCCGGTCTCGTTGCGCCGGTCGAGCCAATCGAGGGTGCGCAGGCCGGGGTCACCCCAGCGCGGCGCGTGGACCATGGCCAGCTCGTCGAGGGCGGCCGCGGCCTCGTCCACCGTGCAGCCGGCCATCTGGTCGCCCTGGCGGGCCGGCGACAGGTCCTCGAGGAGCAGGACGAACCGGGCGGTGTCCACGTCCACGTCGGCGAAGTGGCATCGCGGGATGCGCGCCGCCAGTGCGGTCGCGGCCTGCTGGTAGAAGCGGACCTCGACCTCGGACGTGCGCATGGTGAGGGCGGTGG
>DASRBM010000046.1:0-3990 GCA_035653635.1 Acidimicrobiales bacterium
CAGGTAGTCGAGGCCGACGTCGAGCAGGAACTGGAGCCGGGCCCGCACCTCGCGCAGGACCCGGTCGGCGATGAGGTGCTCGCGCTCGGACAGCTCGAGGGCGAGGACCTTCTCCGCCGCACCGGTGATGGAGAGGCTGCAGAGCTCGTAGATGTTGAGGTCCCCCACGGTGACGGCGAGCGACTCGGGCTTCAGGCGGGCCCCGCCGCAGGTCTGGCAGGGCACCTCGCGCATGAAGGTCTCGGCCCAGTCGCGTACGGCGTCGGAGTCCGATTCCTTGTGGCGCCGGGTGAGCCAGGGCACGATCCCCTCGAAGTGGGTGACGAAGGTGCGCTGTCGGCCGTAACGGTTGCGGTAGCGCAGCGTCACCTGCTTGGTGCCGGTGCCGTAGAGGAGGATCTTCTGGTCCGCCTTGCGCAGCTTGCGCCACGGGGTGTCGAGCGAGAAGCCCTGGGTGTCGGCCACCGCCTCCACCATGCGGTCGAACCAGCGGCTGCGCCCGCCCATCCACGGAGCGATGGTGCCCTCGGTCAGGCTCTTGTCGGGATCGGGCACCACCAGTTCCGGGTCGACCTCGAACTGGGTGCCGAGCCCGTCGCAGGCGGGACAGGCCCCGTAGGGGCTGTTGAAGGAGAAGTTCCGGGGTGCGGGCTCCTCGAAGGAGAGGCCGCAGTGGGTGCAGGCCAGGTGCTCGGAGAAGGTGATCAGCTCCTCGGAGCCGTCGTCCTGCACCACCGCGATCTCGGCGATGCCGTCGGCCAGGCCGAGGGCCGTCTCCATCGACTCGGTCAGGCGCTGGCGGATGTCGCTCCGGCGCACCAGGCGGTCGACCACCACCTCGATGGTGTGCTGCTCGTAGCGGGCCAGCTTCTGCGAGCCCCGGTCGGCCAGCTCCACCGTCTCCCCGTCGACCCGGGCCCGGGCGAAGCCCTGCTTGGCCAGGTCGTCGAGGAGGGCCTCGTACTCGCCCTTGCGACCCCGCACCACGGGGGCGAGCACCGAGAAGCGCGTCCCCTCGGGCAGGTCGAGGATGCGGTCCACGATCTGCTGGGGGGTCTGACGGGCCACCGGCCGTCCGCAGTTAGGGCAGTGGGGGTGGCCGATGCGGGCGTAGAGCAGCCGCAGGTAGTCGTAGATCTCCGTGACCGTCCCCACCGTGGAGCGGGGGTTGCGGCTGGCCGACTTCTGGTCGATGGATATCGCCGGAGACAGGCCCTCGATGAAGTCCACGTCGGGCTTGTCCATCTGGCCCAGGAACTGGCGGGCGTAGGCCGACAGCGACTCGACGTAGCGGCGCTGGCCCTCGGCGTAGATGGTGTCGAAGGCGAGCGACGACTTGCCCGACCCCGACAGGCCGGTGAAGACGATGAGCTCGTCGCGCGGGAGGTCGAGCGACACGTCGCGCAGGTTGTGCTCGCGCGCCCCCCGGACCACCAGACGTTCGGCCATCAGGCCGAGCGTACCGGTCGGCTGTGACGCTCCCGCCCCCTCACGCCGGGGTCGGCGAGGGCACGGGCGCCGTCTCCTCCTGGGCCTGGAGCAGGGCCAGACGCAGCTCCGCGATCTCGTCCCGGAGGAGGGCCGCCTCCTCGTAGCGCAGCTCCCCCGCCGCGGCTCGCATCTCCTGTTCGAGCCGGAGCACGAGTTCGCGCAGCTCCTCGGGCGGCGCGTCGACGAGGGCCGGGAGACCGCTCTCCTCATGGGCGCGCGCCGGGGGCCGGCGGGAGGACGGGGGTCGGGTGGCCTTGCCGGGGAGTCCCGATGCAGCCGGGCGGTTGCGTCCGCGGCCGCTGCGGGCCCGCCGGGCGGCGGTGGTGGAGTCCGCCGCCGGGCGCAGGCGCTCGAGGATGTCGGTGACGGCTTTGCGCACGGTGACCGGGTCGATGCCGTGCTCCTTGTTGTAGGCCTGCTGGATGGCCCGCCGGCGCTGGGTCTCCGAGATCGCCTCGCGCATGGCGTCGGTGATGGTGTCCGCATAGAGCACCACTTCACCGTCGACGTTGCGGGCGGCCCGGCCCATGGTCTGGATGAGGGAGCTGGCCGAGCGGAGGAACCCGGTCTTGTCGGCGTCCAAGATGGCCACCAGGCGCACCTCGGGCAGGTCGAGGCCCTCGCGCAGGAGGTTGATGCCCACGAGGACGTCGAACTCTCCGAGACGCAGATCGCGCAGGAGCTCGATGCGGGTGACGGTGTCGATGTCGGAGTGCAGGTAGCGCACACGCACACCGAGCTCGAGGAGATAGTCGGTGAGGTCCTCGGCCATCTTCTTCGTCAGGGTGGTGACGAGCACCCGGCCGTCGGCGGCCGCCGCGGCCCGGATGCGCTCGAGGAGGTCGTCGATCTGGCCCGTGGTGGGCTGGACGATCACCTCGGGATCGACCAGACCGGTCGGCCGGATGACCTGGTCGACGACCTGGCTCGACACCTGCAGCTCGTAGCTGCCGGGCGTGGCCGACAGGAACACCACCTGGCCGACGCGCCCGGCGAACTCGTCGTAGGTGAGCGGCCGGTTGTCGAGGGCGCTCGGCAGCCGGAAGCCGTGCTCGACGAGGGTCAGCTTGCGCGAGCGGTCGCCCTCGTACTGGCCGTGGATCTGCGGCACCGCCACGTGGCTCTCGTCGATGACGGTGAGGAAGTCGCTCGGGAAGAAGTCGAGCAGGGTGTGGGGCGGGTCGCCCGGACCGCGCCCGTCGAGATGGCGGCTGTAGTTCTCGATGCCGTTGCACACCCCGATCTCCGCCAGCATCTCGAGGTCGTGCTCGGTGCGCAGACGCAGGCGCTGCGCCTCGAGCAGCTTGTTCTGCTTGTGGAGCTCCTGCAGCCGCTCGGCCAGCTCCACCTCGATGGAGCCGATCGCCCGCTGCATGGTCTCGTCGCCGGCCACGTAGTGGGTCGAGGCGAAGACGACGAGCTCGTCGAGATCCTCCCCCACGTCGCCGGTGGTGGCGTCGAAGCTGCGGATGCGCTCCACCTCGTCACCGAACAGCTCGATGCGCACCGCGTGCTCCTCGTAGGCCGGGTGCAGCTCGATGGTGTCCCCCCGGGCCCGGAAGCGGCCGCGGCTCAGGACCATGTCGTTGCGGTCGTAGTGCAGCTCGACGAGCTTCCGCAGCAGTCCCCGCTGGTCGACCCGGTCGCCCGGACGCACCACCAGGATGCGGCTGCGGTACTCGTCGGGCGAACCCAGGCCGTAGATGCACGACACGGAGGCCACGACGATGACGTCGCGCCGCATGAGCAAGCTGGAGGTGGTGGCGTGACGGAGCCGGTCGATCTCGTCGTTGATGGACGAGTCCTTTTCGATGTACGTGTCGGTGGTCGGGAGATAGGCCTCGGGCTGGTAGTAGTCGTAGTAGGAGACGAAGTACTCGACCCGGTTGTTCGGGAACAGCTCGCGCAGCTCCGCCGCCAACTGGGCGGCCAGCGACTTGTTCGGCTCGATGATGAGCGTCGGCCGCTGCACGGCCTCGATGGTCCAGGCCATGGTGGCCGTCTTCCCGCTGCCGGTGATGCCGAGCAGGGTCTGGAACAGGTCGCCGCGGTGGATGCCCTCGGTCAGCTTGGCGATGGCGCGGGGCTGGTCCCCTGCCGGGCGCAGCGGCGAGACGACCTGCAGATCGGGCACGGACCGATGGTACCGGTGGGGTGTGTCGCTCCCTCCGGCGCCCTGTCCTCCGGGGCCTCAGCCGGCTCCCTGTCCGGAGCCCAGGGGGTCCGGCGCGCCGTCCGGGCCCCGCCCGTCCGACGCCTTGGCCGCGGCCCGGGCCTGCAACTCGTCCCACACCCGCCCCACCTCCTCTTGGAGCTGGACCAGGTCGCCCGAGTTGTCCACCACGAGGTCGGCGCCCTCGAGGCGCTGCTCGCGGGTGGCCTGGGCGGCCATGCGGGCCTCGGCGTCGTGGCGGGGCATGCCCCGGAACTCGACCAGACGCTCGAGCGCCACGGCGGGGTTCACGTCGACAACCACGACCACGTCGAGAGCGAGCAGGT
>DASRBM010000047.1:0-4621 GCA_035653635.1 Acidimicrobiales bacterium
GACGAGCCGCACTGGCGGTCCACCGTCGTGCCGGGCACGTGCTGCGGCAGACCCGCCGCCACCCAGCCGTTACGGGCCAGGTTGGTGGACTGCTCGCCGACCTGGGTCACGCAGCCGGCGATCACGTCGTCGATGCGGCCCGGGTCCACACCGGTGCGGTCGACCAGGTTGCGCAGGGCGAAGGCGAGTAGGTCGACCGGGTGCCAGGTGGCGAGCGCCCCGTTGCGCTTGCCGAAGGTGGTGCGCAACGTGTCGACGATCACCGCTTCGCGTGCGGCCATGGCCTTCCGTCCCTTCTCCCCGACCCACCGGGGGGTCTCGGTCCTCGCGGCCGTCCGCGCCGGTCGGTCGCGGCGGCCGTGTCCCGGCCCGCTGGCCCGGCCCGTCCATCGGGCGGCCGGGTTGGGCCGACGGTCCAGTGTAGTAAGTTTGCTGACGGTCGTGTCAGGGTCCGCCCCCGCCGGCGAGGCGGTGCGGACGCCCCGACGGGCCCGTACCGCCTGCGGTCGGGACCCAGCGCGACGTCCGGCCCCGGCCGGTCCCGACCCGTACCGAACACCCGGCGCACAGGGGCACGTCCGGCCCCGACGCACAGGGGCACGTCGTGCCCGGCACACAGGGGCACGTCGTGCCCGACACGAATATGGCCGTTCCGGCTTGGGAGGTGGCAGCGTGGAGGCGGTGAACCCCGCCATCCCTCTTCACGACGACGAGGACCGGGCCGCGCTGCGCAAGCTGGCCCGCGACGTCGCCGAGCGCGACATCGCCCCGCACGCCCAGCACTGGGACGAGACGGAGGAGTTCGCCGAGTCGTCCCTCGAGGCCCTGCGCCGGGCCGAGCTCTTCGCCACCACCATCGGCGAGGAGTACGGCGGCATGGGCATGGGCGACGTGGAGGCGGCCATCGTCCTCGAGGAGATCGCCCGGGCCGACGTGTCGAGCGCCATCCTCTGCCAGCTCGTGTTCAACGGCCCGCCGCGTGCCATCGAGCACCTCGGCAACGAGGGGCTCCGCCAGCAGTGGCTGCCCCAGGCCGCCGCCGGCGAATTGTTCTGCATCGGCATCACCGAGCCCGACGCCGGCTCGGCCGCGACGAACATGCGGGCGCACCTCGTCCCCGACGGCGACGGGTACCGGCTCGAGGCCTACAAGAACTACGTCACCGGTGGACACAAGGCGGTCGCCTGTCTGGTCTGGTGCCGCTTCCCGGGTTCGGAGTCGGGCACGGGAAAGGGCATCGGGGCCGTCGTCGTCGACCTGTCGAAGCCCGGCGTGTCGGTGGCGGGCACCCACAAGAAGATGGGGCTGCGCGGCTGCACGGAGGCCGAGCTCGCCTTCGACGGCGTGCGCATCGAGCCCGGCGACGTGCTCGTGCCCGGCGACCCGGCCACCAACGACGGGCTCAAGACGCTGCTCGCCCACATCAACCACGAGCGCTGCGGCAACGCCGCCATGTGCCTCGGGGCGGCCCAGGGGGCGCTCGAGTACGCCATCTCGTACATGAACGAACGCAAGGCCGGCGCCAAGTACCTGTCCGAGCTGCAGGGCCTGCAGTGGAAGATCGCCGACATGGGCGTGGCACTCGAGGGGGCGCGCCTGCTCCTGCAGCGGGCCGTGCTGCTCGCCGGACCGCACGGCACGCCGCCGCCGCTCGAGTCGGCCATGGCCAAGATCGCCTGCAACCTGGCGGCCAAGCAGGTGTGCGACGAGGCCATCCAGCTCCTCGGCGGCTATGGCTACAGCCGCGAGTACCCGCTCGAGCGCGCCTACCGCGACATCCGCGGCCTGTGCATCGGCGCCGGCACCGTGGAGGTGCAGCGCAACTTCGTCGGCACCGCCCTCCTCGGCGGACGGACGCCGACGGGCCCGTCGTGGAAGCCACCGGTCCGATGAGCCAGCTCCGCTCGACCCTTCGTCCCCGATCCCACCGAGGTCCTGCATGACGCCCGATCCAGTCACCCCCCGCACCGGCGCCGTCGGCATCGTCGGCGTCGGCGCCGCCGCCCCCACCCTGCGCCTGGCCATGGCCGAGGTGGGCAAGGCCTGGGCCGCCGGTGGCGGCAAGGGCACGGTGGCCGTGTGCGAATCCGACGAGGACACGCTCACCTTGGCCTGGGAGGCGACGACCCGGGCGCTGGCCGCGGCCGGCATCGAGGCCACCGACATCTCGGGGCTGTGGTGGGGCACGAGCCGGCCGCCGCTCGCCGAGGGCCCCTCGCACGCCATGCTCACCACCGCGCTCGGGTGCGCGCCCGACATCGCCGGGGCCCTGTGCGCCGGTTCTCCGCACGCCGGCATGGAGGCGCTTGTCGGCGCATGGGACGCCATCGGCGCCGGCGGGGCCGGACCGGTGGTGGTCGTCGCCTCGGACGCGCTCGTCCCCGGGCTCGGCACCGCCGGCGAGGTGACGACGGGCGCCGGTGCGGTGGCCCTCGTGCTCGGCGCGCCGGGCGACAACGGTTCTGCCCCCGCGGCACGTCTCGTGGCCCGGACCACCCGGTCCATGGCCGTTGTCGACCGCTACCGGGGCGACGGCGACTACGCCACCGGCGACGTCTACGACGGCCGGCTCTTCCGCGAGGAGGTCTTCATCCCCCTGCTCGCCGACACGGGCAAGGCGCTCGCCGGAGACACGACGACAGCACTGCCGACCACGTGGGCGCTGTCGGACCCCGACGGCAAGCTCGGTGCGGCGGTGGCGAAGCGGCTCGGCGGAGCCGCGGGCGGCGGCGACATCCAGGGCGCGCTGGGCGACACCGGGGCAGCTGCCGCGCTCCTGAAGGCGGCGGCGGCCATGGCCGAACCGGGAGCGCTCGGCGTCATCGGCTACGGCGGCGGCCGGGCCACCGCGGTGACGGTGGAGGTGGCGAAGCCGGTGCCCGGCGCGGCCGACGTGCCCGCCGCGCTCGCCGGGGGCACGACCGTGCCCTACACGCACGTGCTCAAGGCCCGCGGCCAGCTGTCGCCCCAGGCCGACCCCATCCCCATGGGCGTCCCCCCGGCCAGTGCCGCCTTCGTGCGTGGTGCCCGGGAGATGCTGTCGCTCGAGGGCGCCAGGTGCCGGGCCTGCGGCACGGTGTCGACGCCGCCGTCGATCCATCCCACCTGCATCGCCTGCGGATCCGCCGAGTTCGACGTGGTGCCGCTCGCACGGCGGGGCACGGTGCAGACATTCGTGGTCAACCAAACCATGCCGCCGCCGTTCACGGCGCCGCTGCCGCTCATCGTCCTCGATTTCGAGGACGGAGCCCGGCTCATGCTCCAGGGCGTGCCCGGCGACGCCGGCGCCCTGGCCATCGGCGACCCGGTGGTGCTGACGCTGCGGCGCTACGCGGTGGAGCGGGGGATTCCGGTATACGGGTACAAGGCGCTGCGCGCGCAGGACGCGCCGGCTCCGGACGAGGCGACGGCCGCGGTCGGCGCCGAAGGGTAGGAGGACGCACGATGGCGTGGAACAAGGTCGCCGTGGTCGGCGCCGGGCTCATCAAGATGGGTGAGCTCTTCGAACAGAGCTACGAGCAGATGGCCGCCGGCGCCTACCGGGCCGCGCTGGCGAGCGTGGACAAGGGCGCACCGGCCATCGACGCCGCCATCGTCGCCACCCAGCGCGGCACGCTGTGGGGACAGGAGGGCATCGGCGGCAACACCGTGCCCACCGCCCTCGGGCTCGCCGGCATCCCCTGCACCCGGGTGGAGAACGCCTGTCCGAGCGGATCCGACGCCTTCCGCATCGGCGCCATGGTGGTGGCGAGCGGCGTGCACGACGTGGTGCTCGTCATCGGTGTGGAGAAGATGCGCGACAAGTCCACCCAAGAGGGACTGCTGGCCCGCGCCGCGGCCGGCCATCCCCTCTACAACCGGGGCGAGACGGCACCGGTGCTCTTCGCCCCCTTCGCCACCCGGCACATGCACGAGTTCGGTACGACTCCCGAGATGCTGGCGTCGGTGGCGGTGAAGAACCACCACAACGGCTGCCTCGACCCCTACGCCCACTTCCAGAACGAGATCACCGTCGACCAGGTGCTGGCGTCGCCGCTCGTGTGCAGCCCGCTGCGCCTGCTCGACTGCTGCCCCCAGACCGACGGGGCCGCCGCGGTCATCCTCACCACCGCGGAGCGGGCACACGAGTTCACCGACAAGCCCGTCTACGTGGCCGGGTTCGGGGTGGCCACCGATCACCCGTACCTGCACGAGAAGTCGACCTACGTGGGCCTGCCCGCCACCACGCTGGCCTCGGGCCGCGCCTACGACATGGCCGGTGTGGGCCCGTCGGACATCGACATGGCCGAGGTGCACGACTGCTTCACCATCACCGAGATCCTCGACATCGAGGACCTCGGCTTCGTGGAGAAGGGCAAGGGCGGCCCGGCCTCGCTCGAGGGGGAGACGGCGCTCGACGGCCGCATCCCGGTCAACCCGTCCGGTGGGCTGCTGGCCAAGGGGCACCCCATCGGCGCGACCGGTATCGCCCAGATCACCGAGTGCTGGTGGCAGTTGCGCGAGGAGGCCGGCGAGCGTCAGGTGGCCATCCGCAACGGCTTCGCCCTCCAGCACAACGTGGGCGGACGCGGATCGGGCGTGTCGGTGGTGAACATCCTCACCCGCAACGCCTGAGCGAGGT
>DASRBM010000048.1:0-2939 GCA_035653635.1 Acidimicrobiales bacterium
GGCGAGCCGCAGGTGACCGAGCGCCCGGGAGCACTGGCCGTGCGCGACGAACCCGATCAGCGCCGACAATTGGCCCTCTTCGCCACCGATCTGGCCGACATCGTCGAACGCCTCGGCCCCGCCTACGAGATGTTGCGCACCGCTGCCGCGGTGGAGCCCGAGGCCGGCGCCGTCTACGCCGAGATGAACGGGTACCGCCTCGTCAACATGACGCGGGTGGCGCAGTGGATCGCGGCGCGGGGCCCGCTGCGCATGACGGTCGACGAGGCGGCGGGCACCATCTGGACGCTCGCCAGTCCCGACGTCGCCCGCCTGCTGCGCGACGGACGGGGGATGTCGAAGGCGGAGTACGCACGCTGGCTCGAGGACGCGCTCGTCCGGGTGCTCTTGCCCGACTGACGCCCCGGGCCCCGCCGGCGGGGGGATCCGGCGAGGCCCGGGCCGATGCGTCAGCCGTCGGCCGGCGGGATCGTGGCCGGTGAGCTCGTGGGCGGTGTGGCGCCGGGTGCCGGTCGGTCGAGTGACTCCGTGCCGGCGTGCAGCTTGTCGATGGTGACGGTGCCGTTCACCGAGGTGGTGCTGAAGCGCACGGTGTCGCCCGCGGTCAGGTCGCTCAACGTCGCCTCACCGTTCTTGTCGATGTCGCTGGAGCTGTCGACCGCGTAGGTGGTCGTGCCGCTCGACGTGGCGATGGTCACGCTCGACGTCCCCACCGCCGTGACCGTGCCGCTCAGCGGCAGTCGTGCGGCGGCACATCCGGGCGGCGGCATGCCGGGGGTGTCGGCGGAGGAGCCCGACGATGCCGGCGAGGTCGTGGAGGTGGTGGCGGCACCGGCGCTCATGGACATGGAGGCGACGCCGCCGGCCACGGCGCTCACGCCCATGAGGCCGGCCACCGCCAGCGCCCGTGCACCTCTTCGGCGTCTGCCCGGCGACGGGGGCGAGTCGTCGGGATCGGGGGCGAGGGTGGGGGTCATCGGATGCTCCTTTCGGGCGGCCCCGCTCTGAGGCCGTGGAGGGAGCATGCGGGTCGAGCCTTGGCGGCTCGTATCCGAGGGCTGAGCGTCTTCTGTGACGTCGCGGCCCGGCCCGGGATCTCCGTTCGACGAGGATCGTCGCGCCGGCGAGGACGAGGCGCCGGGGCGCGGTGCTCAGCGCGCGTGCAGCGCGTAGGTGGCGATGGCGGCGAAGTGCAGCGCGGCACCGAGCACGGTGCAGGCGTGGAAGACCTCGTGATACCCGAACACCCGCGGCCGCGGATCGGGCTTGCGCCGCGCGTAGGCGAGCGCACCGAACGTGTACGCGGCACCGCCGGCCACGAGCAGCCCGAAGCCGGCACCGCCCATGCCGCGGACGAGCTGGGGCACGACGGCCAGCGCGCACCAGCCGACGACGAGATAGGGGAGCGCGATGGCCCATTTGGGCGCGTCGAGCCAGATCTGCCGGAAGGCGATGCCGCAGGCGCCACCGATCCACACCAGGCACAGCACGAGCACCTCGGCCCACCCGTGCAGGGCGAGGACGGCGACGGCCGTGTAGGTGCCGGCGATGCCGACGAAGATCGTCGAATGGTCGGCGCGGCGCATGCGCCGCCGGGCCGCCGGCGACCAACGGATGCGGTGGAAGGCGGCGCTCACGCCGAAGAGCGCCGACATGCCGAGCGTGTAGACGACGAGCGCGGCGCGTGCACCGGCCGACGTCGCACCCGCCGCCAACGCGGCCCCGCCGGCGAGCGCCAGCGGCAGCATCACGAGGTGCAGCCAGCCCCGCAGCAGCGGCCGATCGGCGGCGACTTCGGCCCCGGGCGATGCCGGGACGGGCGGGGGATCGAGGGTGGCGGAAGAGGCGGGCACGAGCCCGCGAGGCTAGCTAGCGCTCGTCCCCGGCGGCAGTCGAGACCGCTCTGTGCACACTCGCTTCACGTTCGGCCGCCGCCGTCTCCGCTGACAGCGCCCGGCCGTTGCCGCCGGCGCCGCCGTCACCGTCCTGGGTGGCGAACTGCGTGCGGTAGAGCTCGGCGTAGAGGCCGTCCTCCCGGAGCAGCTCGGTGTGCGTGCCGCGCTCGACGATGCGGCCGCCGTCCACCACCAGGATCTGGTCCGCCTCGCGCACGGTCGACAGTCGGTGGGCGATGACGAGCGAGGTCCGGCCCTCGAGCGCGGTGCGCAGCGCCTCCTGGACCGCTTGTTCCGATTCCGAGTCGAGGTGGGCGGTGGCTTCGTCGAGCACGACCACGTCGGGTGCCTTCAGGAGCAGGCGGGCGATGGCGATGCGCTGCTTCTCGCCGCCCGACAGGCGGTAGCCGCGGTCGCCGACGACGGTGTCGAGACCGTCGGGCAGGCTGCGCACGAGCGGCAGGATCTGCGCCGCGCGCAGCGATTCGAGGAGCTCGTCCTCCGAGGCGTCGGGCTTGGCGTAGAGCAGGTTGTCGCGGATCGTCTCGTGGAAGAGGTGGGCATCCTGGGTGACGACGCCCACGACCTGGTGGATGGAGTCGAGCGTGGCGTCGCGCACGTCGACGCCGTCGATGGTGATGCGCCCGCCGGTTACGTCGTAGAAGCGCGGCAGCAGGTGCAGGATCGTGCTCTTGCCGCTGCCCGTCGCGCCGAGCAGGGCGACGACCTCTCCGGGAGGCGCGTCGATGTCGACGCCTCGCAGCACGTCGGGTCCCTCACCGTAGGCAAACGAGACGTTCTCGAAGCGCACATGGCCCCGCACATGGGTAAGGGGCCGCGCGTCGGGCGGGTCGGCGATGGCCGGCTCGGTATCCAGCACCTCGAAGACGCGCGTGCCGCCGGAGAGACCGCGCGTGAACCACGTCACCATGAACCCGAAGGTGCGCACGGGCGTGCCTAGCAGCAGCACGTACGAGATGATGGCGGCCAGCGTGCCCACCGTGATGCGGTGACCGACCACCGCGGCGCCGCCCAGCCACAGCA
>DASRBM010000049.1:0-9149 GCA_035653635.1 Acidimicrobiales bacterium
GGCCCGTTCGTGCCCCGCCCGCCGGCACGGGGCGGACGGGAAGGCGTGCTCGAACCGGTTCGCTGCGGCATGGATCCTCCTCGACAACAGATGTCGCTTCGATGAGGGTCGGTCCCCGCCCGTGGTCTCCGAAGGGCACAAGGCCCCGAGGTTGTCGGCGGAGGGCCGTTCGGCCCTGTGCCGTGCCGCCGGGCCGCGCCACGCTCAGTGGTGACGCGGGAGGGGGTCCCGATGGGCATCCAGGTCGGCGGAGCGAACGGGGCCGGCTCCCCGGAAGGGGCGCTGCTCGTGCGGGAGTGCGAGGAGTTCCTCGACGGCCGCTTCGCCCTCCGTCTCGCCGATGCCGAGCGTCCCGTCCCCGGATGGGCGTGGGTGAACCTGCTCGTCCACGGCAGCGAGCGACTCCTGCGCGCGCTGGCCGCGCTGGCGGTGGCGCCCTGGACGGAGGACGCCGACCAGGACTGGGGACACGTCACGGTCGTGCTCGCCCAACGGCTGTGCCGCGTGGCCGAGACCTTCGAGGTCGATCTCGTCCGACTGCAGCGCTGCGCCCTCGTTCCGATAGAGCTCGAGATGTTCCACGATCCCGGCTGGCAGCAGGTCGGTCCCGGCATCGTCGCCATGCGCATCATGAGTGCGATCGACGAGGCTCTCGGCAATCGCTGCCTCTGACCGGACGACCGAGGACTTCGGACCCTGGCCGCCCCGTCACCCTGATCGGGACAATTTTTTCGTGCGACACGATCGACCGGACGCCGGGCACGAGGATCCCGCCTCCGGCGCCGCCACCCCGCCCGGCGACCAGCGAAGCGACGCCAGCCCGGTGCCACCGGACCCGGAGCGCTGGAACATCGCCGGTGGACCGGACGGAGCCCCGGCCACGCCGCCGCCGATGTCGCGGCGCACCCGCATCGTCCTCGCCGTGCTGTGGGGACTGCTCGTCGCCGGCTTCGTCGTGCTCCTCGTCGTGCCCCAGAGCACCAAGTCGACGCCCGCGTCGATCCCGTACTCCACCTTCCTCACGCGGGTGGAGGCCGGGCAGGTCCGGAGCATCGACGTCAACCAGGCGACCGGGGTCATCGACGGCACCTCCACCGACGCCAAGCAGTTCACGACCCAGGGGCCACCCGGCGGCATGCCGGCCGGCGACGTCGCCACGCTCGACGCCCACAAGGTGGCCCGAAACTACGTGTCGACCGCGGGGAGCATCTGGCCGACGGTGATCACCTGGCTGCTGCTCGGCGGCGGGTTCGTGCTCGTGTGGATCCTCCTGGCCCGCCGGGGACGGGCCCAGGCGGCCGGACTCAGCAACTGGTCGCGGACCCAGGCCCGCCTGCACTCGAGCGAGCAGCCCTCCACCACCTTCGCCGACATCGCCGGCTACGAGGCGGTCAAGGAGGAGATCGGCGAGATCGTCCGCTTCCTACGCGACCCGTCGCGCTTCACGTCGGTCGGTGCCCGCATCCCGAAGGGCGTGCTGCTCGTCGGACCGCCGGGCACGGGCAAGACCCTGTTCGCCCGGGCAGTGGCCGGCGAGGCGGGCGTGCCGTTCCTGTCGATCTCGGGATCGGAGTTCATGGAGATGTTCGTGGGCGTCGGGGCGGCGCGCGTCCGCGACCTGTTCGGAAAGGCCCGTGAGCAGAAACCGTCGATCATATTCGTGGACGAGATCGACGCCATCGGACGCAAGCGCGGCACCGGGCTCGGCGGCGGCCACGACGAGCGGGAGCAGACGCTCAACCAGCTGCTGTCGGAGATGGACGGCTTCGAGGAGGCCGAGGGGATCGTGGTGCTGGCCGCGACGAACCGTCCCGACGTGCTCGATCCCGCGCTGCTGCGGGCCGGGCGCTTCGACCGTCAGGTGGTCATCCCGCTCCCGACGCTCCCCGAACGCGAGGCGATCCTCCAGGTCCACTGCCGGTCCAAGCAGCTCGAGCCGGACGTGGACCTGGCCGGACTGGCCCGGGGCACCCCCGGCATGAGCGGCGCCGATCTCGAGAACCTGGTCAACGAGGCCGCCCTGATCGCCGTGCGGCGCGACGCCGCGGCGGTGACGCAGGCAGATGTGGACGCCGCCCGCGACCGGGTCCTGCTCGGGCTGCGGCGCTCGTCGCTCGTGCTGAGCGACGAGGAGAAGCGGATCGTGGCCTTCCACGAGTCGGGTCACGCGCTTCTCGCCCACCTGCTGCCGCACGCCGACCCGGTGCACAAGGTGACCATCCTCCCGACCGGCATGGCGCTCGGTGCCACCCAGCAACTGCCCGTCGAGGACCGCCAGCTCCAGCAGCGGCCCTACCTCCAGGACGCGCTGGCGGTGCGTCTCGGCGGACGCGCCGCCGAAGAGGTCGTCTTCGGCGTGCCCTCCACCGGAGCCCAGGACGACCTGAGCTCGGCGACCGAGCTCGCCGGGCGCATGGTGCGCGAGTGGGGGATGTCCGACGCGCTCGGCGCCATGGCCTGGGGTCCACGCGGACCGGTGTTCCTCGGCGAGGAGCTGCTCCACACCCGCGAGTACTCCGACGAGACGGCGAGGGTCATCGACGAGGAGGTGGCCGCCATCCTGGCCACCGAGGCGGAGCGGGCCCGGCATCTTCTCACCGAGCACCGCCCCGCTCTCGACGCTCTCGCCGACGCGCTGCTCCTCCACGAGAGCCTCGACGCGGCCCAGGTCCGCAGCGTGGTGGACGGCGCCCAAGCGCGCTCGGCGGCACGGCTGCGGCGCGCCACGGGCTGACCGGGCTCCGGGGCGCCGGCGGACCGGCCGGTAGCCTCCGGGGATGGCCATCTACGCACTCGGCGACCTGGCGCCCACGATCGACCCGTCCGCCTTCGTCCACCCGATGGCCACCCTCATCGGCGACGTCACCATCGGCGCCGAGTCGTCGGTGTGGCCCGGCGCCGTCCTGCGCGGGGACCACGGCTACATCCGGATAGGGGAGCGGACGTCGATCCAGGACAACTCGGTCGTCCACTGTGGTCCCGGTTTCCCGACCGTCATCGGCAACGGCTGCGTCGTTGGCCACATCGTCCACCTCGAGGGCTGCACCCTCGAGGACGACTGTCTCGTGGGTTCGGGCGCCGTCGTCCTCCACCATGTGGTGGTGGGCAAGGGGGCGCTGGTCGGCGCGGGCGCCGTCGTGCCGAACGGCGTGCACATCCCGGCGGGCGCGCTCGCCGTCGGGATCCCGGCCAAGGTGAGACCCGAGGCGTCGCACGTGGAGCTCATCCAGGTCTCGGCCGACGAGTACGTGAAGAACACCCACCGGTACCGGTCCGAGCTGCGCCGCATCGACTGAGCAGTCCGCCTCTCGCGCCGGCGCGCCGGTCAGGCCGAAGGCGCCTCGTTCTGCATGCGCAGCACCACGGCCACCGGCGGGGCGGGATAGCCGCCCGCCCCGGGGCGCCACCCGGCGGCGAGCTTCTGCTCGGCCGGACCGTCCTTCACCCAGATGTGACACGTGTTGAGCGGGAACGGGCGCGGCTGATCGGCGACCTCGGTGGCGAGTGACTCCCAGTCCCTGCGCCGGGCCCGGCGCGAGGTGACGGCCTGGATGACCACCGGTCCCATCGTCCGCGCCAGCTGGTCCAGATGGGTGCAACCGAGCGCGCCACCGAACCGCTCCTGCACGGCCCTCGTGTAGCCGCCCCCCACCCGTAGGCCCACCAGACGCGCCATGTCCGGCTCCACGGTGGGGCACTCGGCATGGGGGAAGCGGTGCATGACCGCCGTCGCCGCCGTGATCACGAGATCCTCGGGCCGTACGGTGATCTCGAGCGACATGTCGTGGAGATGTTCGACGGCGGCCGTCCCGGCCGCCCACGGCCGGTCGTCGCGGAGGCGACCGGTCACGACGACCTCGTCCCCCTCTTCGAATGCCTCGAACTCGATGGTCCGACGGTGGATGGGGACGCGTTCCATGGCCGCCGATTGTGCTCGGCCCTGCAAGGTCAGGGCCAATACGGCGACAGTCCCTGGTCATGGCCTACCCTCACGCTCCAGTTGAGGGTGAGGGTAGGCACGATCTGCCGGCGCTTCGGCCGCCTGTCCCGGGGGCCGGGGCCTCGAGCGGGGCCTGCTCGAGCGTTGGCCCCGGTCACCACCGGGACCGTCGTCGACCGACCCTGTCCTTCGGGCGACACATTGCGTCCGTGCACGCAGAAACGCCCGTATTTCCGGGGCGGATCCGCCGTCGCCGGCGGAGGGCGGGACCGGGTTGCGGCGCCGTCGTCGACGCGCCCGGGCCGGCACATCGGCGCGGGAACGCCGGGCGGGGAGGGGAGCGCGACCACGGGGTGCGGTCCACCACCGATGACAGATTCGTAACTACCCTCGTGTGACGTCCGGCAGTACGATGAACCTGCACCTGAGGTGGAGGAGGATCCCCGATGGCCGATCGAGCGCCCTATGCCGCACCGCTGCCGGGTCTCGGCGCGACCGAATCTCCGGCTCCTGCGGCAGAGGGGTACCGCGGACCCCAGGTCTGCAAGCTCGTCGGCATCACGTACCGGCAACTCGACTACTGGGCGCGTACCGGCCTTCTGCGTCCGTCGATCGCCGACGCGCGCGGGAGTGGCACGCAGCGTCTGTACTCCTACACCGATGTGCTCGAGCTCAAGGTGATCAAGCAACTGCTCGACGCCGGCGTGTCGCTGCAGCGGGCGCGACGCGCCGTCGAATGCCTGCGCGAGGGTCTCGGCGCCGATCTCGCTTCGGCGAACCTCGTGCTGCTCGGGGCCGACTCCGTGCTGGCGAAGAGCGACGGCGAGGTGGTCGACATCCTGCGCGGCGGCCAGGGCGTCATGAACGTGGTGCCGCTCTCGGGCGTGGTGGAAGAGCTCGACGCCGCCATCTTGGAGATCCAACGCGACGACCACGCGGCGGCGCGGCCCACACGGCAGCGAACCGGACGCGCTGCGGCCGGCGCCGGCCGGCGCGCCTGACCGTGGCCCGTCGCTCCGGCTCCCGTCCCCACCAGGGGAGCCCGTCGTTCGCACACGACTCGGAGCGACACTTCGCCGAGCTTCTCGACTTCTACGGCGTCCAGTGGGAGTACGAGCCGGTCGAGTTCACCCTCGAGTGGCACGCCGACGGCACGCCGAGCGCCGCGTTCCGGCCCGACTTCTACCTGCCCGAACACGGGTGCTTCGTCGAGCTCACCACGCTCAACCAGAAGCTCGTCACGAGGAAGAACGCCAAGGTCCGCCGCCTGCGCGCGCTGCATCCCGAGGTCGAGGTGAAGCTCCTCTACCAGCGCGACTACGAGGCCCTGCTGGCCAAGTACGGGTTGCATCGACCCTCCTCTCCCGCCGCATAGGCTCCCGGCGTGAGCTCCGCGCCGACGACCGCCTCCTCCGCCGAGGCCGCCGCCGCCACGTCATCTGACGAGGGGCTCCGCCACGGCCCGCTCGAGTCGCTGCACCGTGCGCTCGGAGCCAAGCTCGTCCCCTTCGGTGGATGGCTCATGCCCCTCGCCTACGAGGTGGGCACCCTGGCCGAGCACCGCGCCTGCCGCGAGCGCGCCGTCGTCTTCGACGTCAGCCATCTCGGCACCGTGCGGGTGACGGGACCGGACGCCTTCGAGACCTTGCAGCGCGCCCTCACCAACGACCTGCGGAAGGTGGGACCGGGGCGGGCGCAGTACACGCACCTGCTCGACGAGGCCGACGCCTCGGTGCTCGACGACATCATCGTGTGGTGGGTCGACGAGGAACGCTTCGACGTGATGCCGAACGCCTCCAACACCGGACGCGTGCTCCAGGCTGTCGGGGGCACCGACGTCACCGCGGAGCGCGCCGTGCTCGCCGTGCAGGGACCCGAGGCGAGGGAACTGCTCGCGACCGTCGCGCCCGACGCGGCGGCCGTCGCCCGTTTCTCGGTGCAGCACTTCACCTTCGCCGGCGCCCCGTGCACCGCCGCGGGCACGGGCTACACCGGCGAGGACGGCGTGGAATGCGCGGTGCCGGCCGAGGTCGCCCCGTCGTTCTGGCAGGCCGTCGTCGAGGCCGGCGTCACACCGGCCGGGCTCGGTGCTCGCGACACGCTCCGCCTCGAAGCCGGTCTTCCCCTCCACGGCCACGAGCTCGGGCCCGGCATCACGCCCCTGCAGGCCCGCCTCGGCTGGGTGGTCGGCTGGGACAAAGGCCCGTTCCGGGGCCGCGACCCGCTTCTGGCCGAACGCGAGCGGGGGCCGGCGCGGCTGCTGCAGGGACTGGTCACCGACGGCCGGCAGCCGCCGCGTGAGGAGGCGACGGTGCTCAAGGGCGACGACGTGGTGGGCAGGGTGACGAGCGGCAACTTCTCGCCGGTGCTCGGCCGCGGCGTCGCCCTCGCCTTTCTGGACACGGCCGCCGGCGTGGACGAGGGTGCGGCGGTGTCGATCGACGTCCGAGGGCGCCATCTGGCGGCCACGGTGACCAAGCTGCCGTTCGTACGGAAGTCGGGCCGCTGATGGCCGGGTACGCCCCCCACACCGACGCCGAGGTCGAGGCCATGCTCGCCATGCTCGGCCTCTCCTCGCTCGACGAGCTGTTCGCCGCCGTTCCCGAGGCGTTGCGGCTGGCCGGTGGGCTCGACATGGCACCGGGGCTGGCCGAACCCGACGCCCTCGCCGCGCTCGAGGATCTCGCCGCCGCCAACCGGCCCGTCGGGCGCGACCTCGTGTGCTTCGCCGGCGGCGGGGCCTACGACCACGAGGTCCCGCCGGTGACGCGCGCCCTCGCCTCGCGTTCGGAATTCGTCACCTCCTACACGCCCTACCAGCCTGAAGTGGCCCAGGGTGTGCTGCAGGCCGTGTTCGAATTCCAGACCCTCGTCGCCCGTCTGTCGGGCGTACCGGTGGCGAACGCCTCGCTCTACGACGGCGCCGCCGCGGTGGTCGAGGCGATCAACCTCGGGGTGGCCGCCTCGGGCCGCCAGCGGGTGCTGCTCTCGCGCGGGGTCAACCCGTCGTGGCGGGCGGTCGCCGCCACCTTCGCCGCCGGCACCGGGCACGAGCTCGTCGACGTCCCCCTGGTCGACGGGGTCACCGACTGGTCCGGCGCCGAGGGGCACGAGGCCGGCACGGTGGTCGTGGCCTATCCGAACTACCTCGGCTGTCTCGAGGACCTCGCCGCCGCCCGCGCCCTGTGCGACCGCACCGGGGCGCTGCTCGTCGTCGTCTTCGACCCCGTCTGCGCCGGCATCCTGCGGTCCCCGGGCGAATGGGGCGCCGACGTGGTCGTGGGGGAGGGGCAGGCCCTCGGCATGCCGCTCGGTTTCGGCGGTCCGTACCTCGGTCTCTTCGCCTGCAGCCTGGCCCACGTGCGGCGCCTGCCCGGCCGCCTCGTCGGGGAGACGGTCGACGCCGAGGGCCGGCGTGCCTACGTGACCACGCTGCGGGCGCGCGAACAGGACATCCGGAGGGAGAAGGCCACCTCCAACGTGTGCACCAACCAGACGCTCATGGCGGTGACGGCCGCCATCCAGCTCGGCTGGCTGGGCACAAGCGGCCTGGCAGAGGTGGCGCTGCGGTCGGCGCGGGGGGCCCACTACTGCCGCCAGGCGCTGCTGTCGGTACCCGGAGTGGAACCCCTTGCCGACGCGCCCGTCGTGCGCGAGTTCGCCCTGCGCCTTCCCCAGCCGGCCGAGCGCGTCGTCGAGCGGCTGGCCGAGGAGGGCTTCCTCGCCGGCATCGCCCTCGACCCCGCCTACGGGGCCGCCGACCGGGGGCTGCTCGTGGCCGTGACCGAGCGCCGCACCCGCGAAGAGATCGACGCCTTCGCCTCGGCCTTCGAAAAGGCGGTGCGCTGATGGCCGGGCACGTGACCACCGCCGCGGGCGGCAAGGCGACGAGCGCCCCGCTGCTCGGCCGTGACGCGGAGCCGACGCTGTTCGAGCTGTCGCAACCCGGGCGCAAGGCGTGGCAGCTACGCGCCACCGCCGTGCCCGAGCTCACGCTCGAGGAGCTCGTCCCGCACGAGCACCGGCGGCCCGAGCCGCCGGCACTGGCCGAGGTGTCCGAGCGCGACCTCGTCGGACATTTCACGCGGCTCAGTCACCGCCAGTTCTCCGTCGACCTCGGCGCCTATCCGCTCGGTTCGTGCACCATGAAATACAACCCGAAGATGTGCGACACGGTCGCCGGCCTTCCGGGGCTCGCCAACGTGCACCCGGCCGCACCCGATTCCTGCACGCAGGGATGGTTGCAGCTGCTCGTCGAGCTCGAGGAGGCGCTGTGCACCATCACCGGCATGGCCGCCGCCACCTTGCAGCCGGCCGCCGGCGCCGCCGGTGAGCTCACGGGGCTGCTCCTCATGCGGGCATGGCACCAGGCACAGGGTCGCCAGCGCACGAAGGTGATCATCCCGGACTCGGCCCATGGCACCAACCCCGCCTCGGTGACGCTCGGCGGGTACGAGACGGTGACCGTGCCGAGCGACGAAAGGGGCTGCGTCGACCTCGACGCACTGCGGGCCGTGCTCGACGAGGACGTGGCCGGCATCATGCTCACCAACCCGAACACGCTCGGGCTCTTCGAGGAGCAGATCGTCGAGATCGCGGCCGCCGTGCACCAGGTGGGCGGCCTCCTTTACTACGACGGGGCGAACCTCAACGCCATCGTGGGCCTGGTGCGGCCCGGCGACATGGGCTTCGACATCGTGCACCTCAACCTGCACAAGACCTTCGCCACCCCCCACGGCGGCGGGGGACCGGGCGCCGGGCCGGTGGCCGTGTCCCCGCGGCTCGTCCCCTTCCTGCCCGGACCGAGGCCGACGCGTATCGGGGAGAACGGCGAACGCCGGTTCGGGTGGACCACCCCGCCGCAGTCGATCGGTCGGGTCCACTCGTGGCACGGCAACGCGCTCGTGCTCGCCCGGGCCCTCGCCTACATCCTCGTGCACGGGTCCGACGGACTGCGCCAGGTGGCCCAGCTGGCCGTGCTCAACGCCAACTGGCTGCGGGCGCGTCTGTCGGCCACCTTCGACGCGCCGTACGACCGCACCTGCATGCACGAGTGCGTGCTGTCGGCCTCGTCGCTCAAGAAGGCGACCGGCGTGCGTGCCCTCGACGTGGCCAAGCGCCTGCTCGAGGAGGGCTTCCACGCGCCCACCGTGTACTTCCCGCTCATCGTGGACGAAGCGCTCATGATCGAGCCCACCGAAACCGAGAG
>DASRBM010000050.1:0-2363 GCA_035653635.1 Acidimicrobiales bacterium
ACCCAGTCGACCGTGAAATCCCGGCGGCGCTCCTTCGCCCGGCGGATGAATTCGCCCCGCAGTCGGGCCCTCGTGGTCTCCGGCGGCCGGTTCATGGCCTCCACGATGGAGGCCTCGTCGGTGGTGCGCTCCATCCGGTCGCGGGCCTCGAGCCGGTAGTAGAGCCCGCGCTCACGGTTGACGTCGTGGTACTGCAGGTCGACGAGCGCCACCTTGGGGTGCCCGAGCGGGATGTTGTGGCGGGCCCGGTACGCCTCGATCAGCTGGTGCTTGGCCACCCAGTCGCACTCGCGTCCGAGGCTCATGGGGTCGGACTCGAGCCCCTTCAGGCAGTGCTCCCACATGTCGAGGGCGCGGTCCTCCTGGGGGGAGAGCCCGTGGGTGTCGCGGTAGCGCAGGGCCCGGGTGAGGTACTCGGACTGGATGTCGAGCGCGCTCACCTCGCGGCCGTTCGCCAGGCGGACCTTGCGCCGGCAGGTGAGGTCGTGACTGATCTCGCGGATGGCCCGGATGGGATTCTCGAGGGTCAGGTCGCGGAGCACGGTTCCGGGGTCCTCGAGCATGCGCAGGAGGATGCTCGTCGTGCCCACCTTCAGGTAGGACGCGTACTCGCTCATGTTCGAGTCGCCCACGATCACGTGCAGACGCCGGAAGCGCTCGGCATCCGCGTGGGGCTCGTCGCGGGTGTTGATGATGGGCCGGCTCCGGGTGGTGGCCGAGGACACGCCCTCCCAGATGTGCTCGGCGCGCTGGGACAGGCAGTAGACCGCCCCCCGGGCCGTCTGCAGGACCTTGCCGGCCCCGGCGTAGATCTGCCGGCTCACGAGGAACGGGATGAGGACCTCGGTGTAGTGGGCGAAGTCGTCGCGGCGCGACGTGAGGTAGTTCTCGTGGCAGCCGTAGGAGTTGCCGGCCGAGTCGGTGTTGTTCTTGAAGAGGTAGATGACGCCGCGGATCCCCTCCTCGCGCAGCCGCGCCTCGGCGCCGGCGACGAGATGGTCGAGGATGCGCTCCCCCGCCTTGTCGTGCGCCACCAGATCGCTGATGACGTCACATTCGGGGGTGGCGTACTCGGGATGCGACCCCACGTCGAGGTAGAGACGGGCCCCGTTCTCGAGGAAGACGTTCGACGAGCGGCCCCAGCTCACCACGCGGCGGAAGAGATAGCGGGCGACCTCGTCGGGGCTCAGCCGCCGCTGGCCCCGCAGCGTGCAGGTGACCCCGTACTCGTTCTCGAGCCCGAAGATGCGCCGGTCCATCGGCACCCACGGTACTGCCCCGTTCGCGCGAAGCGGCGCTCCCGAGACCGTTCGGTCCGCTCAGCTGGTGCCGAGACGCCGGTCGAGCTCGTCCACGCCGAGTCGGCGGAAGGCGCGCCGGCCGTTGGCACGGGCCAGCACCGCCACCTCGAGGTCGGACGGACCGAGGGTGCGGTCGGGGCCGGCCAGGGCCGACACCGCCGCCCGCAGGGCGTCGTCGAGACTCCAGCCGTCGCGGTAGGAGCCGGCGAAGCGCTCGCTGATGGTCTCCGTCTCGCCGCCGAGGACGGCGAAGCGGTCCTCGTCGGTGATCGTGCCCTCATAGGCGATGTGGTACAGCTGGTCCGGCGCGCCGTCGCCGCCGAGCTCGGCCACGAGGATCTCCACCTCGAGCGGCTTCATCTCGTGGGTGAAGACGTTGCCGAGGTACTGGGCGTACAGGTTCGCCAGCGAACGGGCGTCGACGTCCTCGCGGCTGTAGGCGAAGCCCTTCGTATCCGCGTGACGGACGCCGGCCACGCGCAGCTGGTCGAATTCGTTGTACTTGCCGACCCCGGCGAAGGCGATGCGGTCGTAGATCTCGCTCACCTTGTGCAGCGACCGCGAGGGGTTCTCGGCCACGATGAGGATCCCGGTGTCGAACACGCTGGCGACGAGCGACCGTCCCCGGGCGATGCCCTTCTGGGCGTACTCGGCCCGGTCCTTCATCACCTGCTCGGGGGCGACGTAGAACGGCATGGTCATGCGCCGTCACCTCCCCGAGCCTGCTCGGCCCGCTCCACCAGGGTGGCGAAGCGCTCCGCCACCTCCGGTTCGCCGATCCGCTCGTACCCCTCGGCGGTGACGGTGGCAACCACCGGGAAGATCCCCCGGACCAGGTCAGGCCCCCCGGTGGCCGAGTCCTCGTCGGCCGCCTCGTAGAGGGCGCGCACGGCCAGCTCGATCGCCTCGTCGCGCGACATGCCCTGGCGCCACCCGAGCTTGATGGTGGTGCGGGCGTCGCGGCCGCCGGACCCCGTGGCCCCGTGGTCGGCTTCCTCGTAGTGGCCGCCGGTCACGTCGTAGGTGAAGATGCGGCCGATGCCGCGCCGCACGTCGTAGCCG
>DASRBM010000051.1:0-3262 GCA_035653635.1 Acidimicrobiales bacterium
CTCGTGGCGCCGATCCTCATGTACCTGCTGAACGAGTTCTCGACCGTCAGGACCGCGGATCTCCGCGACGCCATCTGGATCTGTCTCGGCCTTGCTGCCGCCGGTCTCGTCATCGGCTACGCCCTGTACGCCTTCGGCCGTCCGGGACTCGCCACGCCCGACATCGAGCGTTGGCAGGAGCAAGGTGAGCCGGCCTGGGCTTCGCCACCGCTCTTCGACGCCCTGCGGGCGACAGCCGATCAGGCGGAACCTGCCGACATGGCCGACCGCCGCCGACACCCCGCCGCCTGACGCGCTGCGGTTCTCGTCGCGGGGGGCCGTCCCGACAGACTCAGCCGTCGGCCTCGATGAGGGCGCGGACCTCGCGCAGGATCTCGTCGTCCTCGGACAAGGCGAACTCGTCGCTCAGCCAGGCCCCCGCCAGCTCCCCCTTCACCCGGCGGCGCTCGCCGTCGGCGGTGTAGAGCAGACGGCCGAGTAGCCCGGCACGGGCCACCGCTACGAACGGGTCGGGGTCCCAGCCCGCGCAGTCCACGATCGAACGGATCTGCTCCACCGTGAGCGCCGAATCGGCCCACGGCGCCAGCCAGGTGGCGACCTCCTCGGGCCGCAGTCCTCCGGCCAGGTACCCCATGCGGGCCGGGTCCTCGGTCAGGACGGCGAGCACCTCCATGAGACGGCCGGTCCAACCGTGCTCCCGGGCGATCGCCCCGGCGATCCCGGGCGGCACCGCGCCGTTGCGCCACAGGTGCTCGGCCAGGGCTTCGGTCACCTCGTCGAACGTGGGCTCGACGTGCCCATCCGCACCGCTGTCCTCGACGACATGGATCGTGTCAGGTGCCACGTCGTGCCCTCCGTTCCTGCCGCCGGCCGCCGCCGGCCGGTTCGCCTGCCCTCAGCGTCGCCGGTCCGGGAACCGGGATGTAGGGCCGAACGTCCCCCCGGACGGAGGTGTCACAGCCCGGCGGTAACCTGCGGCCGCGCCGATGAGTGCGGGGCGTCCCGAGCGTCTACACCGCCATGACGCTGGGGAGGATCGACAGTGAAGGGGCAGGGATCCGTGGTGATCTATTCGTCGCCGACCGGCAGCTCACCGGCCGTGCGTATGCGGCGCGTCCGATGACCGGGGCGCAGCCGCAGTGGAGCGGACCTGCCATCTACGTCGAGGACGTGCACAAGTCCTTCGGCGACGTGCACGCCCTGCGTGGCATCGACCTCACCGTGGAACGCGGCAAGGTCCTCGGGCTCCTCGGTCCGAACGGCGCCGGGAAGACGACCATGGTGAAGGTGCTCACCACTCTGCTCACCCCCGACCGGGGTCGGGCGCTCGTGGAAGGGCGCGACGTCGTGCGCTCGCCCGAGGCCGTGCGCGAGATCATCGGTCTGGCCGGGCAGTCCGCCGCCATCCAGGAGGAGCTCACCGGGCGCGAGAACCTCGAGATCATGGGGCGCCTCTACCACCTCGACCCCGCGCTCAGGAAGGCCCGGGCCGAGGAGCTGCTCGAGCGGTTCGACCTCGTCGACGCCGCCGACCGCCCCACCCGCGGGTACTCCGGCGGCATGCAGCGCCGGCTCGACCTGGCACTGAGCCTGGTGGCCCGACCGGCGGTGCTCTTCCTCGACGAGCCCACCACCGGCCTCGACCCGCGCAGCCGCCTCGGCATGTGGGACGTCATCCGTGAGCTCGTCTCGGCCGGCACCACGCTGCTGCTCACCACGCAGTATCTCGAGGAGGCCGACGAGCTCGCCGATGAGGTCGTCGTCATCGACCACGGCCTGGTCATCGCAGCCGGGACCGGGGAGCACCTGAAGAACCGCATCGGCGGCGACGTCGTCGAGTTCGTCGTCGTCGACCGCGACCGGCTCGCCGACGCAATGGACGCCGTGCGGCCGCTCACCGATGCCGACCCGACGGCCGACCACGACAGCGCTCGCGTCAGCATCCGCGTCGGCAGCCTCGGGTCCGAGGCCCTCATCGAGACGGTGCGCCGGCTCGATGCCGCCGGCATCCGCACCGAGGGACTGAGCGTGCGCCGGCCCTCGCTCGACGACGTCTTCCTCGCCCTCACGGGGCACGGAGCGGAAGAGGAGACCCCTGACGCCCCGTCCGGGGCCGGCGGCCGCCGTGGCCGTGGCCGATCTCCGCAGAGGTCCGCATGACCACCGCCACCGTCCCCACCCTCGTCGCCCTCGACGTGCCGAACCCGCCGGTCGCCGAGCGGCTGCGCTTCGGCTTCATGGACACGATCAGCCTGACCATCCGCGATCTGCGGATCTGGCAGCGCAACCCGGCGTTCATCTTCTTCACCTTCGTGCAGCCGGTCATGTTCGTGCTGCTGTTCCGCTACGTGTTCGGTGGCGCCATCCCGGTCAAGGTGCCGGGCGGTTACGTGAGCTTCCTCATGCCCGGCATCATCGCTCAGTCGGCCGGCTTCGCCTCCTTCGGCACGGCCATCGCCCTCGCGCGCCAGCTCCAGAAGGGCGTGATCGACCGCTTCCGGGCCATGCCCATGGCCCGCTCGGCCGTGCTGCTCGGACGGCTGGCGTCGGACACCATCAGGCTCGTCGTCACCGTGCTCGTCCTCACCGGAGTCGGCTACGCCGTGGGATTCCGGTTCCAGAACGGCTTCGTGCCGGCGGTGCTCATGCTCGTGCTCGGCGTCGTGTTCGGCGTCACCATCTGCACCATCAGCGCTTACGTGGGGCTCGCCATCAAGGACGAGGAGTCGGTGGGCTCGTTCGGCCTCGTATGGCTCTTCCCGCTCACCTTCGTGAGCAACGCCTTCGTCCCCGTGGGCTCGATGCCGGGCTGGCTGCAGGCCTTCGCCAAGAACCAGCCGGTCACCATCGTCATCGACGAGATGCGGTCCCTCGCACTCGGCGGACCCCTCGTCGAGCACGCCTGGCAAAGTGCTCTGTGGCTGGCCGGCATCGTGGCCGTCTTCGTGCCCCTCGCCGTGCGCGCCTACCGACGCGCGAGCTGATTCGTCCGCCGCTGCGGCACCTCGGGTACCCCGTACCGGGTCGCCGCGCACTTTGGCGAAAGCGGCGTGTTGTCCCGACGGAGGGTGCACGGGCGTCACGACGGTCCGTGACCGACGGGCGAAATTTCTCGGCGCGCACCGAGCGGCACCGAATTCGTCGAAATGGCGCGGCGCTCCTGGGAGTTGTCTCATCGCCCGGTCGGTGCAACCGCCGTGTAGCACGGCGCATGCCGCGTGCATGCTTGTGACAACGCTGCGTTCCCGGCGGGAAAGCCTTG
>DASRBM010000052.1:0-5669 GCA_035653635.1 Acidimicrobiales bacterium
ATCGCTTGCCGCCGCCGTGGTCGTCCGCCATCTGCTCCCCGGGCTGTACCGACGCGGGGCAGGGGCCTCGTTCCGAACGGAGCTGCGGGCCGAAGTCGTCCGCAAGCGTTGAAGTAGGAACCGAGGAGCAAGAGACCGCCGGGCGGCGGTGCCGGCCGTCTGGCGGGAGCAAGCAACCCCGCATATCGTCCACCTCGGCGGAAGCAGTGGAGGTGGGACGATGCGGCGGAATGCAGTCCGGCGATCGGCGTGGCGATGTTTCGCGGTCGTGGCACCGGGAGTACTCGTGTCGGCGGTGATGTTCTCACCCGGGGCTCGGGCCGCGACCTCGTCGGTGCCTCCGCCCACCTCGGACCCGTTCTACGCGGCCCCGTCGAATCTCGCCTCGGTCCCGCCCGGCACGGTGCTGCGCTCCAGGACCGTGATCGTCTCCGTCGATCCGGGAACGGCGGTGACGACGGCGGTGAGCGCCACCGCGGAGCAGTATCCGGCGTACCAGTTGCTCTACCGGACGAACGGTGCGAGCGGGCAGCCGGTGGCCAACGTCACGACGCTCATCGTAGGGGCCGGCACTCAGCCCGTAGGCGGGCGCGAGCTCGTCTCGCTCCAGGACGCCGAGGACAGCGTCGACCCCGACTGCGCCCCCTCGTACCAATTGCAGGTCGGCGAGAACGCGCCGAACGGCGACAGCAACAGCACCCTCGCCGAAGAGATGCAGTCGATGGTCCCGTGGCTGGAGCAGGGCTACGACGTCGTCGTGCCCGACCCCGAAGGCCCCGACTCCGAATTCATGGTCAGCGCCATGGCGGCACACGCCGTCCTCGACTCCATCAGGGCGGTGGAGCAGTTCGCGCCCGCCGAGCTCGGGGGCGCGACGACACCGGTCGGCTTGTGGGGCTACTCCGGTGGCGCCTTTGAGACGACCGCCGCCAACGAACAGCAACCTGCCTACGCGCCGGACGTGCACCTCGTCGCCGCCGCCGCAGGTGGCGTCCCTGTCGGCGGCGAAGAGACCATCCAGTGGCTCGACGGATCGACCGAAGCCGGGATCATGATGGTCGCCGCCATCGGGATCGACCGCGCCTATCCGCAGATGGGGCTCTATTCGTTTCTCAATGCTGCCGGCCTCGCCTTCGCCCAGACAGCGAGCACGGGATGCGCCACCTTCGGGGGCGGCGCCGCCTTCACCCGCTTCGACAGCTGGACGACCGTCCCGAATGCCTGGCAGCTCCCCCAGGTCCAGCAGGTCCTCACCGCCAACGAGCTGGGTCAAGCCGTCCCGAAAACGCCGGCCTTCTACTACAACGCCATCCGCGACGAGCTCGTCTGGGTGCAGCCGCTCGACCAGCTCGTCGCCGCCGACTGCGCCGGCGGCGCGCCGATCAACTACTACCGCGATCCGACCGCGCTCGAGCACACCGAGGGCGGCGTGACCTTCGGCGTTGTGTCCGAAGCCTTCCTGGCGGCACGCTTCGCCGGCACGCCTGTCCCCGACTCGTGCGGACAGCCGGGCAACGCTGTGGCGGGCACGGGCCTCGTACCAGCGCCCACCGTCAACTGGGGATGGGGACCGAACCTCTTGTCGGGGTCGACCGGCGGGTAGGCGCCGAGTTCAGGCGCCGGCCCTCACGGGAGGAGCGACGTCGGGTCCTGTCCCGCAGCCGCCACCTGCTGCTGCGCACAGACGGCCGCACCCGACGGGCTCCCGACGTGGAGATCGGCGACCGGTCCCGGATCCGTCACGGCGAAGCCGACCGCAGCCGCCAACTGCCGGGCGGTGGATTCGAACTGGTCCCCGAACGTCGGCGACAGGGTGAAGAGGCCTTCGTCGGTCGGACTGCAGGCGATGGCACCGGCGTATTCACCGGCTTCTGAGAGGTACCCGAGCTGGTCGTCGGCCAAGCCGAGCGGGAACAGCACCGGCGTGGCGATCTCCTTCGAGAGCGTGAACTCGATCGACGGCCACGGCTCTCCCGGTGCGCCGAACAGCGCCAGGTTTCCGACGCGCAGCACCTCGGCCGTGCTCGACACCACGCTGCCGGTCTCGTACGGCGGCGTGTCGGCGCGGTAGGCGTGGGAGCCGGGCACCGGCAGGAGCACGGCCGCCAGCAGCACGGGATTGGCGGCGGGGATGCTGATCATTCGCTGGTCGGCGCCGGTCACGGCCGGACCGGTGAGCGACGGGGCCGCGCCGGCTAGGGCCTGCACACCGCGATAGGCGACGGCGTCGCCGTAAGCGTCGGCACCGGCGTTGTCATCGGGGGCGGCCGGCGCGTCGGGCGCGGCGGGACCGGCCGGCACCGGTGCGGGCCAGGCGTGTCCCACGGCACCGACCGTGACCACGGCCACCGATCCGGGGAAACCGGTAGCCGTCGCCGTGCCCGTCTGGTCGCCTTCCAGGTAGGTCGCGGCTGCGCCGGGCCAGTCAGGCGACACCTCGTCGAGCGGGCCGTAGACGGTCGGGTGCACCGAGAAGTTGAGGAGCGTCGCCACCACCTGCCCGCTCGCCACGCCGACGGCCTGCAGCATCCGCAGCTGGGTGTCGTCGGGGAACTGGGCACTGTCCTGCGGGCCGCCGGCGGCCGCGTCCTGCTGCGTCGGAAAGGTGGCGGCGAAGCCGGGCATGGCGGCCGTGGCCCAGCGCAGGGTGGCGGGCACCTCGCCGCGCACGGCCTGCTCGATGGCCGCCGTCGTGTTCGCCGCCACCTCGGCCAGATAGGCGGTCGGCACCCCGCCCCAGATTCCGAGGTCGTCGGGGCCGTTGTGGGTGTGGGTGCTCTGGACGACGACATGCGACGCCGGGATCCCGAGTGCACTCGTCACCACCCGCTGCACGTCGGCGAACCCCTAGGGACCCTGCTGATAGGCGATGAAGTGGCCCTGCAGATCGTCGGCCGCGATAACGACCTGCTGCGCGGCGGGCCCGGGGCAGTTGCCGCCGGCGTCGGGGACGCCGATGACGATGGCGCGCGAGTAGAGCGGGCGCAGGACACCGGTGGCCGCGTGGGCGGGCCCGATGCCGTACCCGCCGAGGTAAAAGGTGCCCGACGCCACCATGGCGGGCGGGGGGGTGATGTCGACCTTGGCCGCCCCGACGCAGTAGGCGCTCGGCTGCGCGCTGAGCACGACCGGCGTCGGGCCGGGTGCGGTGCGGGCCAGAACGAGGGCGGCAGCCGCCAGGGCCAAGGAGACGGCGACGGCGCGCCGCACAGTGCGTCGGGGAGCCATCGTCTTCTCCTAACCCTGGGCGGTGGCGGTCGTCCCGCTGCCGTCGGTCACGGTCAGCACGGCACCGGGCGCCGTCGTGCCGAAGTCGTGGGTCACCTCGGCGCCGGCCGCGGT
The DNA here is from genome assembly GCA_035653635.1 of Acidimicrobiales bacterium. GTDB lineage: Bacteria > Actinomycetota > Acidimicrobiia > Acidimicrobiales > UBA8190 > DASRBM01. The sequence continues at coordinate 3,343 of DASRBM010000052.1, forward strand.
GGTGCCATCGCTGAACACCCAGCGGTAGGCGAGCACGGTGCCGTCCCCGCCGGTCGTGGCGGCGCGGTAGGTGACCTCGCCCGGTGTGCCACCGGGCGACGCTGCGACCACGGCTTGGAACTGTGGCCCGACGACGACGGTGAAGGTCCTCGTCGCCACCCGGCCGGTGGCCGAGGTCACCGACGCTGTCACCCGGTGCACGCCGACGCCGAAGACGTGGGTGATCTCGGTGGGCTGCAGGTCGGTGCCGGCGAACTCGTGGTAGCCGGACGTACCCGTGGTGCCGTCGCCGAAGTCCCACTGCACTGGTCCCTTGGTGCCGAGCGCCACAGGCGCGCTCCCGGCCGGCGGGCCGTAGTCGAGCGTGCCCTCGGGCAGATCGGGGGCCGAATACACGGCCAGCATGGTGACCGACAGGCCTCCGCCGGTCGTGGCGTCGCCCACGAAGGGTCCGCCGACGACCTGCAGTCCCGGCGCTGTCGTCTGGGCGACGTCTACCGGGAGCGGCTCGGCGAGCGGCGCCCCGGTGGTGAAGCCGAGGGCGTGGAGATTCTGGAGCTGGCCGGTGATGACGAGATCCCCCGCGGCGGGGCCCACGGAATCGAGGAACTGATCGGAGGGGTAGACGGCGGCCGCGAAGGGCGCCACCCACGAAGGGTAGAAGTAGCCGAGGTCGTCCTGGCCCTTCGACATGGCGACCACCATCGTCGCCCCGGTGGCCTTGGCGATGGCGGCGCGCACTTCGGGGAAGGGCTCGCCGGGCATGGAGACGAAGGCCACGTCGCCGAGGCGGACGGCGGTGAGCGGCGAGCCCACCAGGGTGCCCGTCGCCCACGGGGTCGTGTCGGCCCGGTCGATCGGGTACTCGCCGGTCACGTCCTCCACGGTCTGGCGCTGCGCGGGCGGGAGCGCGTAGCCCTCGGCCAGAGCGATCAGGAGCGGATTGGTGGCCGGGATCCGGGCGAACTGCTCGGTGGCGGCCACCGTGTCGTCGGTGAGCAGACGGGCGTCGACAAGGGCTTCGTCGACGATGGTGGTGACCTGGGTAGCGAGCAGCTCCATGTCGGCGATGCCCGTGGCCTGCACCGGCGTCTCCTCGCGCCCGAGGGTGCCGGGACCGACTATGGCTACCCCGCCGAGTTGGTCCTGCACGGCGGTGCGGACGACGCCCGGGTAGTCGGCGCTCTCCTGGCCGAGGCATTGTCCGCACACGATGTCCGGATGGGCGGGCACGGTGACATAAGTGGCGATGGTGGCGCCACTCCCGGGGTCGACGGCTCGCAGCACGCTCAGCTGCGGATCGACGGCCCAGCCGGGAAAGGCGTCGTACTGAGCGAGCGTGGTGTCGTCGAGGGCGCTGGCGTCGGCACTGCCGATCTCGAGCTCGGCCGGGACGGGGTGTTGGGCGGCTGTCACCATGGCCGTGATCTCGGCCTGGGTGACCTGGGTGAGATAGGCGACGGGCACCGGCCCCCACAGCCCTTCGAGGGTGGGGGTGGCATGGCCGTGGGTCGCCTGCACGATGATGTCCGACGGCGCCATGGCCGGGCCGGTACCACCGGCGTCGATGGCCGACGCCGCCTGAGCGCGGGCATAGCTGATGCCGTAGTCGGGGCCTTCCTGGTAAGCAGCGAACTCGGCCTGCGAGTCGACGCTCACAAGCTCCACCGCGTGGTGCCCGTTGCTCACGTACAGCGCCCGCACCGACAGGGGGTCACCGACGACGGTGCCGGGCGCGATCGGCGGACTGGCGCCGAAGCCGCCGGAGTAGGTGGTGACGGTCGGGTTGATGTCGACGACCGACGTGCCGACGGCGAATTGCGCCGGCGCAGCGGAGGTTGCGGCCAGTTGGGGTGACGGCTGAACGGCGACCATCGTGCCGAGCGCGCCAAGGAAAGCCAACCCGACCACCTGCCGTACCGCCACGCCGAACCTCCGCTCCGTTCGGCCCCCCGACCTGCCTGCCGCCGCAGGACGATACGAAGGTACCGAGCGGAGCTCGCCGACGGCAATACCAATGGGTCGGAGTCAGGTGGTGGAGGCGCCCTCCTTCTCACCCAGCCCGACGACCTCCGACGGCAGTTCGACCGAGTCGGCGCCGGTGTCGGCAGGCTCTTCCGTTGTCAGGAATCGGAACAGTCCTGCGGCGAGGGCGCCTCCGACGAGAGGAGCGACGATGAACAACCACACCTGGTTGAGCGCCGTTCCCCCGACGACGAGGGCAGGACCGAGACTGCGAGCCGGATTCACCGAAGTGCCGGTGAGCGGGATCCCCACGAGGTGGACCACGGTCAGCGTGAGCCCGATCACGAGGCCATTGACAGCCA
>DASRBM010000053.1:0-5130 GCA_035653635.1 Acidimicrobiales bacterium
GTAGTGATCCGGCCTTCTCTGCGGGAGAGAGGCCTCGGGTCCGGACCGCGAGCGGCTGGGTGGACGGCTGGTCGGCGGGAGCCGGAGCGGTGGCGAGCGGAGTCGGATTGGCCGTGAGGATGCCCGATCCCCCGGCCGTGCCGGGGATGAACGTGCTCGACCCGGCGAGCGACAAGGTCCCGAAGCCCGCACTGACGAGGCTGTAGGGATTGATGGTGACCGGTGAGGCACTCGCCTGGGCGCCGCCGAAGGACAGCGTGAAATGGCCGCCGCCGTCGACCGAGGCCATGGCGATGTCAGCCACCGTGAACAGCGAGTCCGTCTTGCACAGGTTCTGGGCCAGCTGCTGGCCGTTCGAGCCCGCCTCGAGCTGGGCCAGGCTGTTGTACGGCGGCTGCGCGGTGGCGAACCCGTTCTCGAGGGCGTCGGCCAGCGGGCCGTAGGCCTGCTTCTGGAACGAGACGAAGACGGGGTCGAGCACCTGGTCGCGCGTGTCGTTCGGCACGACGTCCACCTCGAGGGGGCTCACGAACTGCACGCCCTGGCTGAGGAACGACACCGGCAGCGAGACCTTCAGCCCCACCGTGGCGAGCGCCGTGTTGATGGCCGTCGTCAGGGCCGACAGGTCGGGCGTGGGCGGCAGGGTGTTGCCGCTGATCGTCACCGAGCCGATGCTGAAGCTCGACGTGGGCTGGCCACCGCCGAGCGGATAGGTGGTCGCCCAGTGCAGCGCGTCGAGGGCGACGGCGCCGTTGCCGAGGATCAGCTGGCCGATGTCGGAGGTGGCCGCGGCCACGGTGGCGCCGTTCACCACGCCGCTCCAGCTGCGGGCGTGCATGCCCGACACCATGATGGCGCCGGTGGGATCGGCGACCGGCCCGACGTAGGTGGTGTCGGCCTCGCCGTAGGGGGCGTCGGTCGCCTGCACGTACTCCGTCGCCCCGTAGTCCGAGGCGCTCGGCTGCTGGGTCTGTCCTGTCGACGCGCCCTGCGCCCCCGTCTCGGTCTCGAGCGGGTCGGGTACGGCGTCGGAGATCTGCTGGTTCTGGGCCGAGCCGCAGTTGTACGACTTGATGGAGTCGCCCACCGCGCCGAGGTCCATGCCCTGGGACTGGGCCCGGGCGAAGCCGTTCGTGTGCCCGGCGAGCGCTTCACCGAAGACGGCGCCGGCCGCCAGCGACCCCTCGTACGGGGTGACCTGGAAGAGCTGCGAATAGGCGCTGCCCTGGGTGCCGCTGTCCGCCGCCCCTGCCGGGGACGTCCCCGACAGGACGACAACCGTGGAGGCGAGGAGCCCGCTCCCGAGGGCTGCCGCCACTCTCGCCATGAGCCCGGACGCGCCGCGTGAGAACACGCTGCGTTCCGCCCGAGCCTGCTCGTGCGCTGTGCCCGTCATCCTCCCCCGCCCCGCTGGCGCCTGACACCCCAGCTGACCTGGGATTTCGTGCGCCGCATCGTTCCGCCGGTCGAGCCGGGGCCACCGGCTCGTGACGGGAACGTGCGATGGGCCCGGACCTTCCGCCTTTCGTCCGAACCGCTCCGACGCCGGGCCGGCCTCTCCGGCACAGGGGAAGCGGCCCGCGGCGCGCACAATGGCGGATCGCCTCCGTCTTCCACATCGCCGATCCGGGGTTCCTGGCCGAGGCGCTCGCCTCGGGCTCCTACCGGGGATCGTCGGCCGGTCTGTCGCTCGACGATGTCGGATTCGTCCACTGCGCCCGGCCCGACCAGCTCGCCGGCGTAGTCGAGCGCTACTACCGGGACGCGGACGAGATCGTGGTCCTCGTCGTCGACACCGACCGCCTCGGCGTGCCCCTGCGTGAGGAGCCCGGTGAGTCCGGTGCGTCGTTCCCCCACCTGTACGGTCCGCTCCCCATGTCGGCCGTGGTGCGCACGGTGAAGCTCCGTCGCACGGGCGGCGCGTTCGACCTCCGCACGGTCACCGGGGCACCGAGCTGAACGCCGGGAGCTCGCGGCTCGCCGTCGCCGCGGCGCCCCGGTCGGGTGCGGGCGGCGGAGCCGCTCCGGGCGACGGGAACACGACGGTGAAGCGGGAGCCGGCGCCGGGGACGGACTCGACGGTCGCCTCGCCGCCGTGCAGCCGGGCGATGCGGTGCACGATGGCGAGACCGAGCCCGGTGCCGTGGTGCTTGGAGGTGACGAACGGCTCGAATATGCGCGCCGCCTCCTCCGGGTCGATGCCGGTGCCGGTGTCGCTCACCACGACGACGGTCCGCGGACCATGGACGCCGCCAGGCTCGGACTCGGCTCCGATCGACAGCGTCCCCCCGTCGGGCATGGCGTCGACCGCGTTCTCCACGAGGTTGGTGAGGACCTCCACGAGATGGATCCGGTCGGCGTGGACCACCACGTCGCGACCCGACAACCGGAGCTCGACCGACGGCGGCGGGGGCACGACCTCGAGCACCTCGTCGACGGCGGAGCCGAAGAGGACGTCGCTCGGCTCGGGCTGGCGCGGACGCGAGTAGGCCACGACGTCCTCGGCGATGGTCGCCGCCTTCTGGACCTCGCGCTCGGCCATGTCGAGGGCCCGGGCGACGCTCTCGGGAGAGCTGCCGTGGCGGACCAGGTAGAGGGAATTGATGACCGAGGTGAGGGGGTTGCGCAGCTCGTGGCTGACCACCGACGCCATCTGTCCCACGGCGGCCAGGCGCTCGTGCTCCATGAGCGCGTCCTGGGCCTGGAGGAGCTGGCGCTGGGTGCGCTGCACCTCGTCGAGCGAGGCCCGGAGATCGGCGGTGCGGGCGTCGACGAGCGACATGGCGAAGTCGCGCCGGCGGAGGACGACCTCCACGCTCACGGCGCCGAGGAGCGCCGAGACGAGACCGCCGGCGAGCAGGAGCCAGGGCACGGCCGAGGCGAATCCCCCGGCGAGGGGCCGGATGGGTGCGACGACCACCGTCCACTGGTCGGTCCCCACGGTCGTCCGGGCCGCCACCGCGCCGGGGGTCCCCATCGCGCCGGTCTGTTCGATGAGGCTGTCCGGCGACGCGTGGGCCGACGCGTAAAAGGCGACCTCCACGTCGTTCGTGTCGGCCACGCTGTCGGCGGCGAACGGGTTGGTCAGCTCCACCGTCGTCTCCTCGTAGACGACGAAGGGGCCGACGTCGGGGGGAACGGCGAGCGCCAGGGCCAGGCGCCGCGTGTAGCTGTCGTCGACCACACCGGTGACCATGTCCGACGACCCGAGGGCCCGCTCCGCCAGCCCGGCCCGCTGGGACCCGAGGCTCCCGGCCGGGAGGCCGTCGCCCACCACGACCGTCGGGGTCGGCACGCCCGTCGTCATGTCGACGAGGGCGATGGCGCGCACGTTGCCGGTGACGAGAGCGGAGGCCGCGGCTCGGAACGACGCCCTGCCGTCGGGCAACGACAGCAGCGTGGCCAGCGACTGCAGGCTCGTGTCGGTCGCCGTCATGGCGCTCGACACCTCACCGGCCACCACGTGGGCGCGCTCTGCGAGGAGCCGGCTCGCCTCGTTGTCGATGACGGCCCGGGCGGCGAGGAGCCCTCCGGCGCTCACCGCCGCGACGGCGGCGAACACCACGAACGACAGCGTCCGGGGCCGTCCGATGTTCACGAGCGGGCCCCTGACGCGATCTTCCCGCACAGGGGTTGGTCGCTCACGGGGACGAAGCGGCCCAGGTGGACCTGGAGCATCCAGTAGCACAGCGGCTCCTTGCCGAAGAGAGCCGAGAAGTCGGTCGGCGGCACGAGCCCGTCGGCCGTGTAGCCCCGGACCAGGCGCAGGTTCGTCACGAAGGCGGTCCGCAGCGGGCACCGGGGGCCGGCCGCCTGGAGCCCCCGGATGAAGGTGGACGCCGACAACCATCCGACCATGGCCAGCTGACCGGGATAGGCGTCGGGCGCCACCCGGCGCAACGCGTCCTCGAACTGGGCGTGGGCGGGCACGGGCAGCTCGAAGGGTCGCCAGTCGATGGCCACGTAGGCGCCCTCGAGCACCGACGCGAAGGCGGCCGCGTAGCGCCCGTCGTACCCGGCGGGCAGGAGCACCACCTTGAGGGGCACGCCGGCGGCCTTCGCCGCTTGCAGCACGGCCACGTTGGTGAGCGGTGCCAGCCCGGTGAGCAACGTGTCGACCCCGGCCCGGGCCATGGCGGCGGCGTCGAAGGAGAAGTCCGTCTGTCCGAGCCGCTCGTGGAGGTTCTGGTACACGAGGTGCAGGCCGAGTGCCGGCAGCGTGGCCATGAAGCCAGTCACGAACTGCACGCTCTCCGCCGCACCACCGGCGAGCACGGCGACACGGTCACCGCCGTGCGCCTTGGCGAACTGCGCGTTGAGCGTCACCGGCCGCCCGGGCGGCGAGGGGGGCGTGCTGTAGTGATAGCCGAACATGTTCTGGTCGCGCCCCCACGAGGGGGTGATGGCCCACCCGGTCACCGGTACGCCGGAACGGTGCAGGTACGAGGCGCTCCCCTCGCCGTTGGTCGACACCTCGATGACACCGAACACGTGCCGGCCCACGAGATAGTGGGCCGCGGCCAGGTTCGCCTGTTCCCCGTCCCCGTCGTCGGCCGTCTGGAGGGCGAGGCTGCGGCCGCCGATGCCGCCCTCTTCGTTCTGCACCAGGAAACGGGCACGGATGCCGGCGTCGACCGCGTCGAACAGCGCGCCGTCGGGCCCGGACTGCGGGAAGATCCCGCCCACGTCGATGGTGCCGGACGACACCCCCGGATCGGGCCGAGTGCAGCTCGCCGGGGCCGCCACCGGTGTCGGCGCGGACGTGGCCCCGCATCCGGCGGTGCACGCCACGACCGACACGGCCGCGGCGACGACGAGACGAGCCCCCCGCTGTCTCAAGCGCACATCCCCCTGCAGCGTCCCAGCGGACGCCGCCAAGGAAAAATGCTACTCAGCCCACCCGGCTATGCACACGGGGTGCTCGGTGATCGGATCGAGTCTGTCGTTGCTCAGGACAACGACGATGCCCGCCAGTCGGGATGGAGATTGCGGTCGAGCGCCACCCGCTGGGCGAGCACGGTGCCGCCGTTCGCCACCATGTCCGGCACGTCGGCCGCCGTCGCCAGCCAGGCGATGACGGCGCCCGGCACCGACGGCGGCGCGCCGCGGTAGCGGCCCTCGAGCCCGAGC
>DASRBM010000054.1:0-3387 GCA_035653635.1 Acidimicrobiales bacterium
CCGGCAAGCTGTCCTCGCTCGGCGCCCGGGTCCACAGGGCCTGACTACGCTCCGACCCATGACCGCAGTTCCCGCCGCTGGTGGCGGCGCGCCCTCGCCCGAGGCCCTGGCTTCCGCCGCGGCCGGTGGGGACCGCCGTGCCCTCGCCCGGCTCCTGTCGCTCGTGGAGCGGGGCGGCGCGCCGGCACGGCAGGTGGCGGCGCTCGCCTACCGCAGCGGCAGGGAGGCGGCCACCGTCGGCATCACCGGCGCCCCGGGAGCGGGGAAGTCCACCCTCACCGACCGGCTCATCGCCGCCGCCCGGGCCGAGGGTGGGCCGGTGGGGGTGCTCGCCGTCGACCCCTCGTCGCCCTTCTCGGGCGGCGCCATCCTCGGCGACCGCGTCCGCATGCAGGACCACGCCCTCGACCGCGAGGTGTTCATCCGCTCGATCGCCACCCGGGGCCATCTGGGTGGCCTCGCGCTGTCGGTGCCCGAGGCCATCCGCGTGCTCGCCGCCGCCGGCCTGCCGCTCGTGCTGGTCGAGACGGTGGGGGTCGGGCAGGTCGAAGTCGAGGTGGCGGCCGCAACCGACACCACCGTGGTGGTGGTGAACCCGCGCTGGGGCGACGCCATCCAGGCCAACAAGGCCGGTCTGCTCGAGATCGCCGACGTGTTCGTCATCAACAAGGCCGACAATCCGGGCGCGGCCGAGACCCAGCGCGACCTGGAGCAGATGCTCGACCTGAGCACGCCGGGGGACTGGCGCCCGCCGATCGTCCAGACGGTGGCGGCAAAGGGCGAAGGCGTCGACGAGCTGTGGGGCGCCATCCGGAGCCACCAGGAGCATCTCGCATCGACGGGCCGGCTCCAGCAGGGCCGGCGCGACCGCCTCGAGCGCGAGTTCAAGGCGGTCCTGTCGGCCCGGATCGCCCGCGACGTCGAGCAGCGTGCCGCGCGCGGCGAGCTCGGCGACATCGTCGACGATCTCCTCGCCCGGCGCATCGACCCCTACGAGGCCGCCGACCGGGCCCTCGGGGAGCAGTAGCCGGCGGTACTCCGTCGCACCGGGCGGGCGGTCCACTACGGTGCGAAGTGGTGTCCCGTCCACCTCGCGTCCCGCGGCCACGTCGCACGCCGCGCCCCGCTCCGACACGCCGCGCCGGCGGTGCTCGGCTGCCCGGTATCCGCCCGTCGGCGCTGCCCGCGCGCCAGGAGCACGACTGGTACCGCCGCGCCGTCTTCTACGAGGTGGTCACGCGCGGCTTCTTCGACTCGAACAACGACGGCGTCGGCGACCTGGCCGGTCTGCGCGACAAGCTCGACTATCTGGAATGGCTCGGCGTCGACTGCCTGTGGCTCCTTCCGTACTACCCCTCGCCGATGCGCGACGGGGGCTACGACATCAGCGACTTCCTGACCGTGCACCCCGATCTGGGGACGCTCGACGACCTGGTGGCCTTCCTCGACGACGCCCACCGCCGCGACATCCGGGTCATCGCCGATCTGGTCATGAACCACACGAGCGACCAGCACCCCTGGTTCGTCGAGTCGAGCTCGTCGCCCGACAACCCGAAGGCGGACTGGTACGTGTGGAACGACGACGACCAGCGGTGGGCCGACGCCCGCGTGGTGTTCGTCGACGTGGAGACGTCCAACTGGACCTGGGTGGCAGAGCGTCAGCAGTACTACTGGCACCGCTTCTACTCGCACCAGCCCGACCTCAACTACGAGAATCCCGAGGTCGTCGACGCCATGTTCCGCGTCGTGCGCTTCTGGCTCGACCTGGGTCTCGACGGGTTCCGGCTCGACGCAGTCCCCTATCTCTTCCAGCGCGACGGCACCTCCGGCGAGAACCTGCCGGAGACACACGCCCTGCTGCGCCAGCTGCGCAAGGAGGTCGACGCCGCCTACCCCAACCGGGTGCTCCTGGCCGAGGCCAACCAGTGGCCGGCCGACCTCGTCGACTACTTCGGGGACGGCGACGAGTGCCACATGTGCTTCCACTTCCCGCTCATGCCGCGGCTCTTCATGGCCGTGCGCCGGGAGCAGCGATTCCCCGTGACGGAGATCCTGGCCCAGACGCCGGAGATCCCCGACGGCTGCCAGTGGGCAATCTTCCTGCGCAACCACGACGAGCTCACCCTCGAGAAGGTCAGCGAGGAGGAGCGCGACTACATGGTGGCCGAGTACGTCAAGGACCCCCGCATGCGACGCCACATGGGCATCGGCCGCCGCCTGGCGCCCCTGCTCGACGGCGACCGGCGCCTGGCCGAGCTGCTGAACGCGCTCATCTTCTCGCTGCCGGGCAGCCCGGTGCTCTACTACGGCGACGAGCTGCTCATGGGCGACAACGTGTACCTCGGCGACCGCGACTCGGTGCGCACCCCGATGCAGTGGAGCCCGGACCGCAACGGCGGGTTCAGCCGGGCCGACTTCGCCCAGCTCTACCTGCCGCCGCTCATGGACCCGGTCTACGGGTTCGGGGCGGTGAACGTGGAGGCCCAGCAGCGCAACCCGAGCTCGTTCCTACACTGGACCCGGAGCATGATCCAGACCCGCAAGCAGTTCCCCGTGTTCGGCACGGGCACGTTCGAGGTCGTGCCGTGCGGCAACCCCTCGATCCTCGCCTACGTGCGGAGCCCCGCCGTCGACGGGGACGAGCACGGCGCGGCGCCGGAGCACGAACCGGGCGGGCGGGTGGCCCGGGCCAGGCACCGGCACCCGAGCGATCCGGCCCGCCACCAGGACAACCCCGTGCTGTGCGTGCACAACCTGAGCCGGTTCCCGCAGCCGGCCGACCTCGATCTGTCGCGCTGGGCCGAGCGGGTGCCGGTCGAGGTGCTCGGGCGTGTGCCGTTCCCGGTCATCGCCACCTCCACGTACTCGGTGACCCTCGGTCCCTACGGCTTCTACTGGTTCGAGCTCATGGAGCACCGGGCCGACCCGATGGTCGACCCCGCCACGGGGGCCTTCGCATGACCGATACGGGCGGTGCCCAGTTCGCCTCGCTCGTGGCCGCCTACGTGGAGCGACGCCACGGCTGGGAACCGGTCGCGGACGCGGCCGACGTCGACGTGCTCCGGGCCGAGGTGCTCCGCCAGGGCCGGCCCGGTCTGGTCGACGTGGTGGCCCGGGTGGGCGGGCACCTCGTCCACGTCCCCTTCGGCCTGCGCGTCCCGGGTGATCCGGGCGTCCCGCGCGGAGACGGCGAGGACCCCGTGCTCGGTGTGCTGCACGACGACGACGGCGAGGCGGTGGTCTTCGACGCCCTGCGCGACGGCGAGACGACGGCGCTGCTCGCCGACGCCGTGGCCGGGCGCAAGGCCGACCCGTCGCTCGTGCGCCCGATCCGGGTGGACGACACTGCCGTCACCATGGTGATCGGCGACGACGTCGCCTTCACGG
>DASRBM010000055.1:0-7888 GCA_035653635.1 Acidimicrobiales bacterium
CGTCGCAGCTCGCGAAGGGGGCTCCTGCCAGAACCCGTCGCCGAAGACGAGGCGGCCCCCCGGCCTGACGTTGCCCACAAGCCCCCCGAGGGCCCGTTCGCTGCCACCCCAAGCGTGGGAGGCCCCGATGCACAGGACGCGGTCGGACGCGTCGGCCCACTGTGAGCAGTCCCCGAGCACGAACCTGGTCCGCTGCGAGAACCCCCGTTCGCCGGCCACCCGCCGGGCCCGTTCGATGGCCCACTCCGCATTGTCGACGCCGGTGCCCTGACCGTGTGCCACCCGTCCGACGGCCTCGATGAGCAGCTCGCCCCACCCGCAGCCGAGGTCGAGCACGTCCTCACCGGTGGCGTCGTCGAGTGCGCCGAGCAGAAGCGTGGCGTGATCCGGTGACAGCGGGGTGTTCCAGCGCAGGCGCTCGTAGACGACGGAAGGGGAGTCGGGATCCGGTGCTGCCACCGCCCAGACCCTTCCAGCCCGATGGTGGCGGGGCAAGGTCCCGCCCGGTCCATGCGACCAGCGGGCTCGGTAGCATCGACGAGCGTGCTCGCTCTCGTGACAGGCGGCGGTCGAGGATACGGGGCGACGACCGTCCGGGCGTTCGCGGCCGCCGGCCACAAGGTGGCGGTGCTCGGCCGCAACCGCCCGGACGTAGAGACGGTGGCCGGTGAGGTCGACGGCATCGCCTGCATCGCCGACGTGCTCGACACCGCGGCCCTCGAACGCGCCGTGGCCGCCGTCACGGACGCACACGGCCCGGTCGACGTGTTGGTGAACAACGCCGGGATCGGCGGGAGCCTCGGGCTTGCCTGGGAGGTGGAGCCGGACGAGTGGTGGCGCGCCGTCGAGGTCAATGTCAGGGGCACCCACAACGCGACCGTGGCCGTGCTGCCCTCCATGCTCCGACGCGGCGCCGGTCGGATCGTCAACGTCGTCAGCCATGCCGGCGTGGCCCGGTGGCCGTATGGATCGTCGTACTCCGTGTCGAAGGCGGCGGTCATCAAGTACGGGGAGAACCTCGCGGCCGAGGTGCGCAAGCAGGGCGTGGTCGTCCTGAACTACCACCCCGGCATCCTCGAGATCGGACTGACGGCGACGCTGTTCGAGTCGTCGCCTGCGCCCGGCACTACGGAAGACATGGTCGCCCGCTGGTTCCGTCAGCAGATCGCCGACGGGCGGAGCGTCGATGCCACCGAGTCGGCCGAAAAGCTGGTGCGCCTGGCCTCGGGCGAATTCGACCGCTTGTCTGGGCGCTACCTCACGGCATACGACGACCTCGACGCGCTCCGCGAGCGCGTGGCGGACATCGCCGCGTCGGACCTCCTGACCCTCGGACTCATCGAGCGCTGATCTCCGCCCGCCCGGCCGTCCTCACGCCGGCGCCGCTCTTCGAGCGGGAGAACTCCCTTCGGATCAGGCGGCGTGGCCGGCCAGGGTGGCCATCGACGGCTCTTCGATGGTCTTCGAGATCATGGCGACGCTCGTGCAGATGACGACGATGCCGAAGCCGATGAGGCCGACGAAGGTGAACGTGATCATGGCGCTGTTGTTGCCGATCGCCAGCGAGACCCCGCTGGCCAGGGCCACGATCGCCGCATCGACGAGCGTCAGGGCCAGGAACCAGGACCCGAGGATCCCCCGGTGGACGAAGGCAACGCCGAGCGAGAACACGAATCCGAAGAGCAGCATGAACGACAGCCCCCCGATGACCGCCTGCATGTCGAACAGCGCCCGCACGGTGGAGCCGCTCAGTCCGCCGGGCTGACCCGCCATCATGGCGAGCACCGCCATCGGGCCGCCGCTGAGGGCACCGAGCACGGCCGCTGACACACCGGAGGCGACGACGACCGAGGTCAGGCTGTCGTGCGAGTCGTCGTTTCGCCGCAGTGCATGGTGCACCGTGCCCAGGAACCACAGGACGAGTGCGAAGCTGGCCACGAGGATGATGCTCGACACCACGAGTGCGTGGCGGTGCGCGTTGACGAAGCTGGTGATGGTGGCGACGCTGGCGTTCTGGTTCGGCATCGAGCCGACGATCGACTCGGCCACCACGTTGGCGATCACGTAGACCAGTCCTGCCAGCCCTCCGATTTGGACCCACCGGTGATCCGTCATGAACCCCTCCGAATCGAAAGCGACGATCTGTCCCTTGTAGGAGGAAAGGACTTTCCCCATCCCCGCTAGGGCCGAAAGTCCCAGTCGGAGCTGTACGTGCCCCGGAAGCCCTCAGCCCGACGGTGCGCCGCGTATGGCCTCCAAGCCGGCGGCACCCCAGGCGGACATGCCCCCGGTCAGGTTGACGGCGTCGAAGCCATGGGCGCAGAGCGCCTCGGTGATCGCGGCCGAGCGCCCACCGGACCGGCAGACGACGACGATGCGGCGGTCCCCGGGGAGCTCGTCGAGGCGAGCGTGGACTTCGCCCATGGGGATCAGGACCGCCTCCGGCGCGTGCCCCTGCGCCCATTCGTCCGGCTCACGCACGTCGAGGAGCATCGCCCCGTCGTCGAGCAACGCCCGGGCGGCGCGGGGGCTCACATGCGGAAGCGGTGCCGTGCCGCCCGAGCCGCTCGGCCTGGCGATCGGGAGCTCGGCTGCCTGCCAGGCGCTGAACCCGCCGAGCAGGTCGGACACGTCGGTGAAGCCGGCCCGGCTGAGCACGCTCGAGGCGACCACCGACCGGTAGCCGCTCGCGCAGTACACGACGACGGGCAGGGCCGGGTCGAGGACGTCGAGGGAATCGACCAGGGCGGGCAGCGGGATCTCCAGAGCGCCCGGCACGGTGCCGCTCGCCGTCTCGGCCGCGCCGCGCACGTCGACCACCTGGAGATCGGATTCGAGGTTGCGCAGCTCGGCCAGTTGGGCGATACCGAGGCGCGAGCTCGCCTCCACCAGGTCGGGCCTGGCGACGAAGGCGGCGCCGGGGTCGTCGAGCTGGCCTGCCACCCGGTCGAGCCCGACGCGGGCCAGCCGGAGCTTCGCCTCCTGGGCGAGAGCGGGATCGCCGACGAGCACGATGTCGCGCTCGGCCGGGAGCACGTCGCCCGCCCATTCGGCGAAACGCCCCTGTAGCCCGACGTTCACCGATCCGACGAGATGGGCGACCGTGTAGTCGTTGGGTTCACGCACGTCGAGCAGCACGGCGCCGGCCGCCAGGCGGGCGAGGACCTGGTCGAGGGTGAGCGGTGTCGCCGGGGCCTCGTCCATGAGCGGATGGACCTGGCGGTTGGCTTGCGCGTCGAAGGTGAAGTAGCGGGGCCTGGCGGGCTGGCCTTCGGTCACGACGGCGACGAAGGCGTCCTCGCCCATGTCCTGCAGTGCGTAGTTCGTGTGTCGCTGCTCGCCGATGGTCGAGCTCGTCTCGCTCGACAGCGCCTTGCCGCAGGCGGACCCGGCGCCGTGCGCCGGGAACACGCGGGTCGCATCGGGGAGCACGAGGAGCTTCACATGGAGCGACCGGTAGAGGTGACGGGCGAGCGTGTCGGCCGACAGGTCCGAGCCACCGGAGGCGAGCAGATCGGGCCGGCCGACGTCACCCACGAACAGCGTGTCGCCGGTGAGGACCCCGTACGGCGTCGTGTCGTCCGGGTGCTCGCGGACGACGATGCAGATGGACTCCGGCGTGTGCCCCGGCGTCGCCAGGATCTCCAGGGTCACCTCACCGAGCGACAGGCGCTGGCCGTCGTGGAGCGACTCCATGGGGAAGTCGACCTCGGCGCCCGTCCCGTAGCTGACGACCGCCCCGGTCTGCTCGGCCAGCTCCAGATGCCCCGACAGGAAGTCGGCGTGGATGTGGGTCTCGATGACCCGCTCGATGCGCAGGCCCCGCTCGGACGCCTCGTCGAGGTAGACGCCGACGTCGCGACGGGGATCGACGACCACGGCGCGCCCCGTAGTCTCGTCGCCGATCAGGTAGGAGGCGTGCGACAGGCACGCCAGGTAGTGCTGGGTCAGGATCATCCTCGGCCGACCTCCGGTGCGGCGTCGGCGTCGGTGGCCGGCGCGCCGATGTGCAGGTGCGTGGCGTAGTGCTCCACGGTGGGGAACGGGTCGTAGAAGTGGTGCAGGAGCTCCCGCCATCTCCCGTAGGCGGCGGAGCGCCGGAAGCCTTCCGTGTGGTCCTCGAGGCGGTCCCATTCGACGAGGAGCAGGTACCGGTTCGGCTGCTCCAGGCACCGCGAGAGCCGGAGGGAGCGAAACCCCTCCGCCGAGGAGATCAGGATCTTCGCCTCGGCGAACGCTTCCTCGAACGCCGCCTCCCGGCCTGCGACCACCTCGAGAACGGCATGTTCGAGCACCATGACCGGCATTCTTGCCGGATCGTCGGTGGGAGGTCGCCCGCCTAGCGTCGCTTCTTCGCCGCCTTGGCCGGCAGTGACCGGGCGTAGTCGGTGCCGAGTGTCACCCACTTCTGGAGCTGTCGCTTGGTGCCGACGTCCTCGGTGGCCACCCGCAGCCAGCCCGCCATGGGACGCCCCTGCATCACGGCGGGGGTCGCCTTGCTGGACCCGACGATCCGGTCGGACTGTGCGGGATCCACCCGGACGAGGATCCCGCCCTGGCCGCTCGCGGCGATGGCCATGTTCCCGCCCACCAGGAATCCGAGGCCGCCGAACATCTTCTTCTCCTCCACGCCGCGCTCACCCCCGAGCAGCTCGCGGATGCGGTCGGCGAGGTCCTCGTCGTAGGCCACGGCCACGATGCTAGATGGCCCCGGCGCGTCCGAGCCGGTAGACAGTCGGCATGTTGCTGCGGGGAAAGACCGTGCTCGTCACCGGTGTCGGCGTCGGCCTCGGGCGGGAGTGCGCCGCTGTGGCGCTGCGCGAAGGAGCCAACGTGGTCCTCGCCGCTCGCCGGGCCGACGAGCTGGCCAAGGCGGCCGAGGAGCTCGATCCCGGCGGCGAGCGCTCCGTGCACCTGGCCACCGACATCACCGATCCGGAGGCGTGCGCCTCCCTCGTCGCCGCCGGCGTGGAGCGCTTCGGCACCATCGACGCCCTCGTGCAGGTGGCGGCCTACGACAACGCCTGGGGCGGCCTCTACGACCTGAAGCTCGACGACTGGCGGGCCGCCTACGACACCAACGTCCTCGGCGCCCTGACCCTGTTGCGCCCCGTGGCGTCGGTCATGAAGGAACACGGTGGGGGGTCGGTCGTCTTCATCGGATCGCAGTCCATGTTCAAGCCCGCTCTCCCGCAGGCCGGGTACGCCGCTTCGAAGGGCGCGCTGCTCACGACGATCTACTACCTCGCCGACGAGCTCGGTCCCGACAACATCCGCTGCAACATGGTCGTCCCGTCGTGGATGTGGGGCCCGAATGTGGAGCTCTACGTGAAGATCACCGCCAAGCAGCAGCAGCGGACCGAAGACGACGTGCTCCAGGAGATGGTCGCCGACTTCCCCCTGCGGCGCATGACCGAGGACGGCGAGGTCGCCGAGGTGGCCGCCTTCTTCGCATCGGACCACGCCCGGGCCGTCACCGGCCAGTACCTGCTCGTGAACGCCGGCGAGATCTCGCGATGACCGCGCCTAAGCGGGTGGTGGTGTGGGGGACCGGCTTCGTCGGGCGCATGGTGATCCCCGAGATCGTGCGCCATCCGTTGTTCGAGCTGGTCGGCGTCGGGGTGAGCGCTCCGGAGAAGGTGGGCCGCGACGCCGGAGAGATCTGCGGGATCGGGGGCGTGGGCGTGACTGCGACCGACGACGTCGACGCCCTCATCGCCCTCGCTCCGGACGCCCTCGTCCACTACGGGCCCACCGCCGCCCACGCCGCCGACAACATCGATCTGATGAGCCGCTTCCTGCGAGCGGGCATCGACGTGTGCTCCACCGCCATGACCCCGTGGGTGTGGCCGTGGATGGCGCAGAACCCGCCGTCGTGGATCGACCCGATCACCGAGGCCTGTCTGACCGGCGGCGCCTCGTGCTTCACCACCGGCATCGACCCCGGCTTCGCCAACGACCTGTTCCCGATGACGCTCATGGGGCTGTGCGGCGAGGTCCGGTCGGTGAAGGCCCTCGAGATCCTCGACTACATCAACTACGAGGGGGACTACGAGGACGAGATGGGGATCGGCCGTCCGCCGGAGTTCACCCCACTGCTCCAGCACAGCGACATCCTCGTCATGTCGTGGGGGGCGACCGTGCCGATGATGGCCCATGCCGCCGGCATCGAGCTCGACGCCATCACCACCACATGGGACAAGTGGGTGACCGACCGCCCCATCGTCACGGCCAAGGGCGTGATCGAGCCGGGCCAGGTGGCGGCCATCCATTTCACGATCGACGGCATGTTCCGCGGCGATCCGCGGATCAGTCTGGAGCACGTCAACCGCATCGGTCCCGACGCCGCGCCGGACTGGCCCCGTGGCACCCGCGACGACGTCTACCGGGTCGAGATCGAGGGGTCTCCGTCCATCGTGCAGGAGACCGCCTTCCGTTTCACCGACGGCAGCGGCCGCGACGCGGCGGCGGCCGGCTGCCTGGCGACCGGTCTGCGCGCTCTCAATGCGGTACCGGCGGTGAACGACCTGCCGCCCGGATGGGTGACCGCCCTCGACCTGCCCCTCATCCCGGGCAGGGGGACGATCCGCTAGAGGCCCCGCCCGTCAGGGCGTGTGGAAGGCGGCGAGAGGCGCCCACGTCACGTCGGGCGCACTCGTGATGCCACCGGCGGCCAGCGCCGACCCGAGCCGGTTCTCCATGAAGGTGTGCTGCGCGTCGCGCGACTCCCACACCTCGGTCACCACGAAGGTGCCGTCGTCGGCCACACCGGCGGCGTGCGCCTGCAGCCCGGCCGGCCAGTCACCCTTGCCCGTGGTCATGTCGATGCCGAGCTTGCCGTTGACGGCCTCGTACTCCTTGAGACCGACGCCACCGCTGAACTTCAGGACGAGTAGGTCTGCCATGTGATCCTCCCTCGGGACGATGTGTTCCGAACGTACAGCCGGCCGGCCGTCAGACGCCGCCGCCAGGCTTCACGACCATGTTGACGATGACGAGGAGCAGGATGACCAGGTCGACCCGGGCCACGAGGAGGATCCGGTTGAGCTTGGCCATGCACGCCTCGGTGACGACGCCTCCCTCGGCCGTCACCAGTTCGCCGACCTGTGCCCCCTGGGGACCGAGGAAGGCGGCACCGAGCACGAAGGACACGGCCCATCCTGCCAGGCCGATGTCGACGAAGGGCTTGGAGAACCCGATGTGGCCGTCCGCCACCATGCCGAGCCCGCAGGCGAGCAGGACGAGGGAGGCGGGGATGAACACCCGCTTGGCCCAGAAGTCGGCCGAAAGGGCGACTTTGGCCATCTCGGTCTCGTCGCCGGCCCGCCTGCCCCGCTCCGCCTGCATGGTGAGCATGAGGCCGCCACCGACCCAGGCCACTGCCATGACCACGTGCACGGCCATGAGGGCGCGGTAGAGGCCGTCGTCGACGGCACCGATCATGGTCGTGCCTCTCTCCCGGCAACTGCCCGCGCTCGCCGCATGGCACCTCCCGCTCTGCGCTTCCGAGGTCGTTCGCCGCCGGTGGTAGGCGCGGATCACTCATCCGGCACGTCCTTCGCCGCCGAATGCCGTGTATGACGGTTCGGTTACAGGTGCACGCCCGAGCGGGTCGCATCGGCATCCGGACCCGGGGTCGGACCCGGCCGAGGGCTATCGTGCCCGCCGTGGAGGTGGGGGAAGGGCTGCTCGTCGCCCGTCTGCGGGCCGGTGACGACCGGGCCCTGCGGGAGCTCATCGACCGTCACGCCGGCTTCGTGCTCGGGGTGGCCCGACGCGTCACGCGCAACGCGGCCATGGCCGAGGACGTCCTGCAGGAGGTGGTCACCGAGCTGTGGCGCCGGCCCGAACGCTTCGACGCCACCCGGGGATCGCTGCGCGCCTATCT